>NZ_JBEXOV010000045.1:0-62003 GCF_040611715.1 Streptomyces sp. NPDC006544
CGTGAACTCGTCGGCGACCTCCCGCGCGATCCGGGCACCCGCCACCGACAGCTCGTGATTGCGCTCCGCGATGTCGTACTCGGCCAGCGCCGCGTAATTCGTGCCGAAGGTGTTGGTCTCCACGCAGTCCACACCGACCGCGAAGTACTCCCGGTGCACGTTCGCCACGATGTCCGGACGCGTGACGTTCAGGACCTCGTTGCAGCCCTCGAGCTGCTGGAAGTCCTCCATCGTCGGGTCCTGCGCCTGGAGCATCGTCCCCATCGCCCCGTCGGCCACCACCACACGGGTCGCCAGCGCTTGGCGGAGCGCCGCGACCCGGTCGGCCCGCGCCATCGTTTCCGCCGTCATCACAGCGCCCGCAGCCGGTGCGCGAGGTTGCCCACCGCGGCCGCGCCGTACCCGGCGGTCAGCCGCTCCAGGAGCGCCCCCGGGTCGAGCGCGTACTCCTGGGTGCCGCGGGACTCGAGTGCCAGCGCCGCCACCCCGCTGCCCAGCCGGGCCGCGTCCTCGTGCCCCAGACCCCAGGCCAGTGCGGCCAGGAAACCCGAGCGGAAGGCGTCGCCCGCACCGGTCGGGTCGACCGTCTTCACGGAGGGCAGCGGGGGGACGCTCACCGGCGCCGCGTCGGCGCGGGAAATGAGCGATCCCTTGGAACCGTGGGTGGTGACCCAGGTCCCGACCCGGGCCAGGATCTGCTGCTCGGTCCAGCCGGAGCGCTCCTGGATGAGCACGGACTCGTACGCGTTGGTGAACAGGTGGCGCGGCCCTTCGAGCAGCGCGCGCACCTCGTCCCGCTCCAGGCGGGCCAGCTGCTGCGAGGGGTCGGCGACGAACGGGATCCCCAGGGCGACGCAGTCCCGGGTGTGGCGCAGCATCGCCGCGGGGTCGTTCGGGGAGACGACGACGAGGTCGACGGCGCCGGTGCGCCGCACGAGTTCCCCGAGGTCGATCTTGTGCGCCTCGGCCATCGCACCGGCGTAGAAGAAGCCGATCTGGTTCTGCTCGGTGTCCGAGGCGCACACGAAGCGGGCGGTGTGCAGGGTCTCGCTGACGCGCACGCCGTCGGTGTCGACCCCGTGCTCCTTGAGCCAGAGCTGGTGGTGGTCGCCGAAGTCCACCCCGGCGGCGCCGACCAGCAGCGGCGCCAGGCCGAGCGAGCCGAGCCCGAAGGCGATGTTGGCGGCCACACCGCCGTGGCGGATCTCCAGCTCGTCCGTCAGCAGGGAGAGCGAGATCTTGTCCAGCTGCTCCGCGATGAGCTGATCGGCGAATTTTCGCGGAAAGGCCATCAGATGGTCTGTGGCGATGGAACCTGTCACTGCGATGCGCATGTCTGCTCTCCTCTGCCGGCACGATGGGCGGCCGCGAGTCGCTCGTCGGGATGGCTTCAGAGGCCGGCGGCCTCGCGCAGCTGCTGCGCGCGGTCGGTGCGTTCCCAGGTGAAGTCCGGAAGCTCGCGGCCGAAGTGGCCGTAGGCGGCGGTCTGGGCGTAGATCGGGCGGAGCAGGTCGAGGTCGCGGATGATCGCGGCCGGACGCAGGTCGAAGACCCCGTCGATGGCGTCCTGGATCTTCTGGACGGGGACCCGGTGCGTGCCGAAGGTCTCGACGAAGAGGCCTACGGGCTCGGCCTTGCCGATGGCGTAGGCGACCTGGACCTCGCAGCGTGAGGCGAGGCCGGCGGCGACGACGTTTTTCGCGACCCAGCGCATGGCGTAGGCGGCGGAGCGGTCGACCTTGGAGGGGTCCTTGCCGGAGAAGGCGCCGCCGCCGTGGCGGGCCATGCCGCCGTAGGTGTCGATGATGATCTTGCGGCCGGTGAGGCCGGCGTCGCCCATCGGGCCGCCGATCTCGAAGCGCCCGGTCGGGTTGACCAGCAGGCGGTAGCCCTCGGTCTCCAGCTTGATGCCGTCCTCGACGAGCTGCGCGAGCACGTGCTCCACGACGAACGCGCGGATGTCGGGGGTGAGCAGGGCGTCGAGGTCGATGTCGGCGGCGTGCTGGGTGGAGACGACGACGGTGTCGAGGCGGACGGGCTTGTCGCCGTCGTACTCGATGGTGACCTGGGTCTTGCCGTCGGGGCGCAGGTAGGGGACGGTGCCGTCCTTGCGGACCTCGGTCAGGCGGCGCGAGAGGCGGTGCGCGATGTGGATCGGGAGCGGCATGAGCTCGGGGGTCTCGTCGGTCGCGTAGCCGAACATCAGGCCCTGGTCGCCTGCGCCCTGCTTGTCGAGCTCGTCCTCATCGCCTTCGACCCGCTTCTCGTACGCGGTGTCCACGCCCTGCGCGATGTCGGGGGACTGCGCGCCGATGGACACCGACACGCCGCAGGAGGCGCCGTCGAAGCCCTTGGCGGACGAGTCGTAGCCGATCTCCAGGATCGCCTCGCGGACGAGGGCGGGGATGTCGGCGTAGGCGCTGGTGGTGACCTCTCCGGCCACGTGCACCTGCCCTGTGGTGATCAGGGTTTCGACGGCCACGCGGGCCGTGGCGTCGTCCCGCAGGATCGCGTCGAGGATGGAGTCGCTGATCCTGTCGGCAATCTTGTCGGGGTGGCCTTCGGTCACGGACTCCGAGGTAAACAGGCGCAGGGACACGGACCCTCCAATGGGAAGCCAACCGGGCTTTGTCGGTCGGGCCAGGGTGGAGGCCCGTTCTTCAAAGTGACTCGAAGGCTGCTGAAGCCCGTGGACGCACAGGACCCCGGACCCGAGCGGCATGCGCTCGGGTCCGGGGTCCGCGGCCGAAAGGGCGGTGCGGGAGGTCAGCTCTCGCCGGCGGCACGGACCGCCTGCGGTACCTCTTCGCTCGCTCCGTCGGCAGGGGCGGCGCCCTCGTCGCCGCCGGCCCATTCGGGCTCCCGCGGCCGCTTCGGCAGCAGGAACGTCAGCAGGAAGCCCAGGGCGATGACGCCCACTTCGTACCAGAGGACCTTGCCGGTCGCCTTGGCGTAGCCTTCCTCGCGCGCCTTCACGGACGCGTCGGCCAGCACCTTGCCGACCTTCTCGGCCGCCCCGGCGGGCACCGCCGCATCGGGGACGATGCGCGCGCAGGCCTCGGGGACCTGCCCCGAGTCGCCCTCGTCCGAGCTCGCCTTCGCACAGGCACGGAAGTTGACCGCGATCTGGTCCTGTGCGGACTCCGCCACTCCGACGGCGGCGAGCTCCTTGCGTAGCTGCGGCAGCGCGGCGTCGGCGCCCGGCACCGCCTGCGAGGTGAGCAGGTTGAAGAAGAGGACGCCGATCACGGCGACACCGGCCGCCGCGCCCAGCTGGTCGGCGGTGCTGAGGACGCCCGAGCCGGAGCCCGCGTGCTCCACCGGCACCCCGCCGAGGACGATGTCCACGACCGGGGAGATGACGAAGCCGAGGCCGAGGCCGAGCACCGTGAGCGAGGGAGCCAGGTTCCAGCCGCCCACGTCGGCGCCGTAGTGGTTGATGGTCCAGATCAGGGCGACCATGCCGACACCCATGATCACCATGCCGATGCTGAGCACCTTGCGGCCCATCTTGAGCGCGAGCACCGCGGAGAAGGAAGCGGTGATCATCGCGCCGAAGGAGAACGGGATGGTGGCCAGACCGGAGGCCAGCGGCGAGAAGCCGAGGCCGACCTGGAGGTACAGGGTGAAGGGGAAGAACAGACCGGCGATGATCGCGAAGAAGCTCAGCATCACGACGAGGCCGGCCACGAAGGACCGCTCCTTGAAGAGACTGGGCTCCACGAGCGCAGAACCGTCGCGCGCCGCCTTGCGGACCTCGTACACACCGAAGACCACGAACAGCGGGATCGAGCAGGCCATCGCGATGAACGTCCACGCGGGCCAGCCGGATTCGCCGCCCTGGATCAGCGGGAACAGCAGGGCCAGCAGGGCGGCCGTGATCAGCGCGACGCCGACCAGGTCCAGCCGCTTGATGTGATCGGAGCGCGATTCGCGCACGTACATCGCGACACCGATCAGCGCGACGATGCCGATCGGCACGTTCACCAGGAAGATCGGCCGCCAGGACCAGCCGAACAGGTCGGCGTTGACCAGGACGCCGCCGAGCAGCGGGCCGATCATCGCGGCGATCCCGGACAGGGCACCGAACAGGCCGAAAACAGCCGCTCGTTCCTTCGGCGGGAACGCCACCTGGAAGATCGAGAGGCCTTGTGTCATCACCATGGCGCCGCCGAAGCCCTGCAGCACCCGGGCGGCGATCAGCATCTCCGTGCTCTGCGCGACACCGCACAGCAGCGACGCGAGCACGAACGAGACGATGCCCGCCGTCAGCAGGCGCTTGCGTCCGAGCATGTCGCCGACCCGGCCGACCGTGATCAGGCTGAGGGCGAAGGTGAGGGTGTAGGCGGCGGCAACCCACTGGAGCGCGGCCTTGCCCGCTCCCAGATCCGTCTGCAGCACGGGAAGCGCCACGTTCACGATCGTCGTGTCGATCAGGTCGAGGGCGATGGCCACGAGGATCACGGTGGCTGCACGCCACCGTTGCGGATCGGGCTCCGTCTCCCCTTCTTGGTACACCTTGTTCTCCGCCTCGGTCACGGTGGCTCTCCTTGATAGACGAGTGGCCGTCAGCAGTGTGGCGATGGCGACTCGAGGCGCGCTAGAGAGCGTGCCGACCTGTTCCGGCCACGACGGCGCCCCCGGGGACGGGCTCCATCGGGAGTCGAGGGGCTACCCCGACCATGCCCCCGGGCAGCGGCGCCGGCCGCTCCGGAAGGGGACGTGCGGACATGAGGCTGTACCTGCTGAGGCTGGGCACCATCGCCGGACTGGAGGCGCCGGTACCCGGCTATCTGATCCGTACCGACGAGGGCGTGAACGTCCTCGTCGACACCGGCGCCCCCGTCGACCCGTCGCCCGGCGCACGCATCCGCGTGGACGCCGGCCAGGACGTGGTGACCACGCTCGCTACGCTCGGACTGACGGCCGACGACATCTCCTACGTGGTCTGCTCGCACCTGGACCCCGACCACGCCGGCTTCCACGCGTCCTTCCCCGGCGCCGAGTTCGTCATCCAGCGCGCGCACCTCGAGCTCGCCCGCTCCGGAACCGACCCGCGCTTCGAGGCCACCCGCGCCCTGTGGGACCTCCCGCAGCTGACCTACCGGACCGTCGACGGCGACACCGAACTGCTGCCCGGCATCGAGCTGCTGGAATCCGGCGGCCACGTCCCCGGCCACCAGTCGGTACTGGTGCGCCTGCCCGACACGGGCCCGGTGCTGCTGGCCGTCGACGCCATCCCCATGGCCATCGCCATGGACCCGGACGACCGGCCCGTCTTCCCCTTCGACCAGGACGAGAAGGCGGTCCGCGAGAGCACCCGCAAGCTCATCGGGGTCGCCTTCGACGAGAACGCCCTGATCGTCCACGGCCACGACGCCAAGCAGTGGGAGTCGCTGCGCGTGGCCCCCGAGTACTACGCGTAGGAGGAATCCGCATGAGCGGCGAACGCATCCGGGTGGTCATCTACCTCCGCGCCCCCGAGGGCGAGGCGGAGCAGCTGGAGAAGACCTACCGCGAGATCAGCTGGGTACGGGGAGAGGGCGGGGGCACCGCGATCGCGGGCCTGGTCCGCAGCGAGCTGCTCCGGGACGTCGACCGGCCCGGCGAATACCTGCTGCACAGCGAGTGGGAGACCCTCGAGGCCTACCGCACCTGGCAGTTCGGACCCGACCACAAGGACAACCCCTCGGCGCTGCGGCCCTACCAGGACCGCTCCCGCGGCCGGCACTACGCCGTCTACGGGATCACCTCCGAGGACTGACCCCCCGTCCGGAACGCACGGAGGCCGCCCGAGCACCCGCTCGGGCGGCCTCCGTCGTGTACGGCGTCAGTCGACGGGCTCGGCCGGCTCCACCGGCGCCTCCCACACGACCAGCATGAGCGCGCCCTGCTCGGTGCGCGGCGCGTGCACGCTGCCCGGAGGCATGACGAGCATCGAATGCGCCGGGTGGCGGCCGTCCTCGGTGATCAGCTCGCCCTCCAGCACCAGGATGATCTCGAAGCTCGTGTGCCGGTGCGGGGCCGCGCTGGCACCCGGGTGGTACCGGACCAGGGAGGCGGCGGGGCCGCCCGGCCCGGTCTGCGCGGTCGTGTAGAGCGGGAACACCTCCACCCCGACCCTGCCGTCGGCGGTCATCGGCGTGAACTTCAGCTTCCGCTCCAGCTCGCCCGGCCGGTCCAGTCCCTCGACCAGCAACGGCGCGGCGGCCGGAGTGTCGTTCTGCGTGACGGTCATCTCGTCGGTTCCCCAGTTCCTCGCGGTGCCACGGATGTCGACGGTGTAGCCGGTGCCGCCCGGGTGCCGGTGGAGCCGGGGGAGCCGACGGCGCCGGCGGCCGACGGGACGCCGCCCGCGCGCGACGGGTGCGGGGCGTCGGCCGCGGGCCTGGCGTACAGCTCCCGGACCGCCTGGCGGCGGATCTTGGACGAGGCCGTGCGCGGCAGACCGGCCGCGAACCGCAGCCGCTCCGGCCGGGCCACCGAGGACAGCGCCAGGGCGGCGTGCGCCAGGATCTCCGCGGCCAGCGCCCCGTCCGGCTCGTGCCCCGGAGCCGGGACCACCACGGCCAGCGGCACCAGACCGCCCTCGGGATGGGCCACCGGCACCACGGCCACCTCGGCGACCGCCGGATGGGTGCGCAACGCCGCCTCCGCCTCGTACGGCGAGACCCGGTGCCCGTAGGACTTGAACACGTCGTCGCGCCGCCCCAGCACGCGGATCCACCCGTCGCCCGTCCGCTCCCCGAGGTCCCCGGTCGCGTACCGGCCCTGCCCGAGCACCCGTTCGGTGCGCTCGGGATCCTCCAGATAGCCGGCCATCACCCCGACCGGCCGCTCACCGTCGAGCTCGACGCAGATCTCGCCGGACTCGCCCGGCTCCCCGCTCTCGGGGTCGCACAGGACGATCCGGTAGCCCGGCAGCGGCCTGCCGAGCAGGCCGGGCCGGGGCGCCGTGCCCGGGGTGGTGCCGATCAGGGCGGTGGTCTCGGTCTGCCCGTAGCCGTCGCGCACCGGGACTCCCCAGGCGGAGCGGATCTCGTCCGCGAGGCCCGGCGGCAGCGGTTCCCCCGCGCTGGTGGCCTCGCGCAGCCGGGGGGCCGCCGCGCCGAGGTGCGGCCGCAGGGCCTGCCACAGGCTCGGCGGAGCACAGAAGCTGTCCGCCGCCCGGTCGCGCAGGATCCCCGGGAGGAGGGCGGGATCCGGCGGGCCCTCGGGCAGCGCCACGATCGTGGCCTCCGCGTTCCACGGCACGAAGAAGCTGCTCCAGGAGTGCTTGGCCCAGCCGGGGGAGGAGACGTTGACGTGCCGGTCGCCCGGCAGCAGCCCGTTCCAGTAGAGGCTGGAGAGGTGCCCCGCGGGGTAGCTGAGGTGCGTGTGCGCCACCAGCTTGGGCGCCGCGGTCGTCCCCGAGGTGAAGTAGCAGAACGCCACGTCCTGCGACGGGGTCGGCCCGTCCGGGAGGAACCGGCCCGTCTCGCCGTCCGCGTCGCGGTAGTCCGTCCAGCCGGGGACCGCGCCGGAGACGCAGATCCGTACCCCGGGCACCTCCGCGCCCGCGAAGACGCCCGCCGACGGGGCCCGGCACACCACGTGGTCGATGCGGCCCCGGACGACCCGGTCGGCGGCCTCCGCGGAGGTCAGCTCCGGATGGCACGGCACCAGCACCGCGCCGGTCTTCATCCCGGCGAGCAGCACCTCCCACAGCTCCCGCTGGGTCCCGAGGACCACCATGAGGCGGTCGCCGCGGCGCACGCCGAGACCGGTCAGCCAAACGGCCACCGCGTCCGAGCGCCGCGACAGCTCCTCGTACGAGACGCTTTCGGCGCCGCCGTCCCGGTCCAGCAGCTCCAGCGCCGCACCGCCATTGCCCGCCGCGACCACGTCGAACCACTCCAGCGCCCAGTTGAAGTGCTCCGGGCGCGGCCAGCGGAAGAGCCCGGCCGCGGTGTCGAGGTCCTCGCGGTGGCGCAGCAGCAGGTCCCGGGCGGCCCGGAAGCCGTCGGAGGCCGCGGTACGCCGCGCCGCCCAGTAAGGGGCGGCGTCGGCGTCCTCGACGGGAGGTGCGGGGCGCGCCCGCGCCGGTAAGGACGCCCGCGCGGTCACCGCTGGTCCTCCTCGTCCTCGGCGGAGAGGATGCCCCGCCAGCGCTTGCCGACCACCAGGCCGCTGTACTCGCTGCCCTGCCTGCGGGCCCCGGCCAGCGCGTCCTCGGCGATCGCGTCGGCGTCGTTCAGGAACTCGCCCCAGACCCCGGGCCGCGCGCTGCCCACCTGGGTGAACCAGCGGGTGAACTCGGCCGGGATGCCCAGGACGTAGACGCCCTCCTCGGGGCGTCCGTCGGCGCGCACCGGGTGGAACGGGGAGCCGGTGACGTGCACCCCGCCGGTGGCGAACTCCTCGCCGTCGTGGTCCCGGTTGACGTAGGCGGTCAGTAAGCCGGACTCGTAGAGCCGCGAGTTCAGACCGCCCGGCCTGCGGCGCAGGTCGGGTTCGGGTATGCGGGCGTCGACCACCGCGTCCAGCAGGGTGAGGCTGCCGGCCACCTGTGGGGACTCGATCGTGAACCGTCCGGCGCCGGACGCCGCCCCCGGGTCGGCGGCGAAGCGCACGCCCGGCCCCGCGATCCGCAGTACGCCCGACTCCATCAGCGCGAGGACCTCGTACAGCCGGACCATCGGCGGCCCCGTCGTCAGCTGCGAGACGAGCGGCACGAACTCCTGGAGGAAGTCCCGGCTGTGGGAGGCCGGCGTGAGCCCGGAGAAGTCCACGGCGGTGCGGATCACCCCGCGCACATCGCGGATGGCGTCCAGGCAGGCCTTCACCGGGCCCTCGGAATTGCCCTCCCGCGCCAGCTCCAGGTCCTTGAGCAGGAAGGAGACCAGCTCCCTCTGGAACTCCTCGGCCCCGGCGAAGCGGCGGCCGCGGAACGGCCGCGCCCAGGCCTCGATGTCCACCGGGGGCAGGTCGCCCATGCCCCGGTGGGCGGCCACCCGGGCCAGTACGACCCCCGGGTCGCCCGGGTCGTGCAGGACGACGTCCTGCACCTCGTTGGCGAACTTCTCCGCGATGTCGGGACCGTAGAGGCCCTTGAGGTAGGTGGAGTAGTAGACCAGCCCCACCTCGGTCAGCAGCCAGGGCAGCACGTCGCGCCGGAAGTCCAGGCGCCCGCGGTCGCGCAGGGCGCGCATCCGCTCGTGCGTGAACAGCCGCGGACGGTAGGTGTAGTGGGGTCCCTTCTGATTGCGGCCCCGGGCCAGCAGCGGCACCCCGCCGCGCGAACCCGCGACCAGCTGCGGCTCCCGCCCGCTGGGGAGGTAGCGCAGCCCCTCCGCCCCGCCGCCGTTCGCGACGTAGCGGCCGCCACGGCCGGTGGTGAGCGCGGAGACCACGTCGTAGAAGGACAGCCCGAGGCCGAGGATGCCGACACGGGATCCCGGCTCGATGCCGTCCAGCGGCATGTCGATCGCCGAGTCGCCGCGCACGTAGCGCAGGTGGGGGTGGTCGTCGGCGAACGCGGCCAGCTCCTGCTGGTCGGAGCGGAGCTCGGGCAGCGGGTGCCCGGTCGCCAGGACCACGCGGTCGGCCCGCAGGTGACGGCCGTCGCTCAGGGAGAGCAGGTACCCGCCGTCCGGCTCCTTCTCCATGGCTTCGACGGACTGCCCCGATATCCGGCGCAGCCGCAGGACGTCGGCCGGAAGACCCTGCTCGACGCGGTCCAGCGCGTAGGAGAGGTAGCGGCCGTAGACGGCGCGCGAGGCGCACTCGTCCGCGTCGGCCGCCTCCGGGTCGATGGTGCGCCACCACTCGTACAGCGAGGGTCCCGCGCCGGCCCGGTGCGGGCCGCCGTCGGGCCGGCCCGAGAAGATGGTGACCTCGCCCGACACCGTGTTCATCAGGGACCAGTCGGGCTGGTCGGTCCGCCAGATCCGCCCGGTGCCGACCTGGTGGGCGTCCACGGCGTAGACCTCCACCGGACGCCCCGGCGGCTTCTCCGCGAGACGGGCGGCGAGCCGTTCGAGCACGGACAGGCCCCGCGGCCCCGCGCCCACCACGGCGATGCGGTACGGCTCCTCGTCCTTGGCGTCGGGCAGTTCGAGCGGGGCGCCCGTCCAGTCGGCCTCCGCGGCGGCGTCCAGACCCAGCAGGTCGTGGCGGTCGGCGGTGTACCGGAGCATCTGCAGGAGGCGGTCGGCGGTGACCGCGCCCTGCGGCGCCGTGCGGCGGGCCGCCGGCAGCGGAAGCCGGCCGGTCCGGGTCCAGTACAGCCGGCCCTCGCCGTCGATGGCCGCCTGCGTCAGGCCCTTGTTGTCCTCGTGCAGGCAGAACGGCACGTCCAGGATCCCGGCCGAGAAGGCCCGTACCAGCGCCTCGCCCACGTCCCCGCTCAGCGAGAGGGTCGCCTCGATCAGTGCGCGGGCCTCGGCCAGCACCTCGCCCGGGTCGACCTCGTGGCCCCAGGGGATCTGGCTCTCGGAACGGGCGCGGGAGGAGAGGGCCGAGGCGGAGCGCAGTGAGGCCAGGTTCTCCTCGACGGTGGGCAGCCGGATGGCCTCCACCGGCGTCTTGACGATCATCCGCTGGGCGCCGCCCCGCACGGCGAGTTCGGCGCTGCGGTCCATCAGGAGCTGCGCGCCCTGCTGGGTGCCGGGGAAGACGCCCATGTACGTGTAGAGCACGATGTGCCAGTCGATGCCCTCGGGCAGCCATTCGGCGGCCAGCATGCGCAGGGCGGTGAGCGCCTCGACGTCCTGGCGCACGTCGGTCTGCTGCGCGTAGCTCAGCGAGACGCTCGGGACCCCCTGCTGGGCGAAGAAGAGCGCTTCGAGCAGGCTCATCGCGACGAGGAGGGACGGCGGGCACAGCTGCCCCATCAGGCAGCCGCCGAAGGTCTCCAGATGGGCGCGCAGGCCGCCCGCGCTGCTGAGTTCCGCGAACTCCGAAGTCGCCTCGCGCCAGTTGGCGACGGAGGTGGCCAGCGGGGTCCGGCCGTAGGGCAGGCAGTACGAGACCGGGCCGCCCTCGCTCGCGGACAGCCCGGCCTCGACCATCGTCCGGAAGATCGCCCGGGGGGTGGCCGAGCCGTGCCGGACCTGGACCGGCCGGCCCGCGCCCTCGGCGGCCACCCTGATGGTGGTCCGCGGCCCGTGGACCACGATGGGGAAGCCGTTGAGCCCGTTGCCCGCGGCGAGCGCCGCCCGCGCGTGGTCGTGCTCGCCGACGCGCGTGTAGGCGTCGAGGGTGATCGTCCCCACCGTGGGGAAGGGCAGCGAACGGACGGCGCGCAGTCCGGCCGCCATCGTGTCGGCGTCCGCCATGCCCATGCGCGGCTGGACCACCAGCCAGCCCGCGGCCGCCGACCGCCGTACGAAGTCCCCCAGGTCGGCGGGGCGGTCGCCCTCGGCAGGGCCGTTGCCCCCGTGCGGAAGCATCTGCGTCATAGCGCTCTTCCCTCCGTCGCGCGGTGCTGCTCCGGCCTGGCCTCGGCGCTGCGCTCCGCCGGCAGGGACAGGGCGGCCTCGGGGGTCCCGCCGGGCAGCGAACCGAGCAGCCGGCTGACCAGGGAGGGGTCCGCGGTGTCGGTGAACACCGCGTCGAACCCGGCCTCTACGAGCTCCTGGGCGGCCTGGTCGCCGGTGCCGCCCGTGATCCCCAGCTTGCCGCCGATGATCACCGGGGTCGCCCCGGCCACCGCGTCAGCGCGGAGCGCGCGGATCAGCCGGGCGCCGTCGAGGCAGCCGTGGCCGTTGACGGTGCTGATGACCACTGCGTCGGGGCGGATCCTGCGCACCGAGTCGATCAGCAGCTGGTCGGGGACGCACGGTCCGAGATTGACGACCTCATTGCCCATCTCCTCGAGCAGAAGCTGCAGGAAGACGAGATTCCAGGTATGGGAATCCGAGGAGACCGTAGACAGCAGGATCCGCCGCCGTCCGTCTCGTGGGACCACCGTCCTCATATGTGTGCTCATCTCTCTCTCGTGGACTGATGAAGGACAGGCAACGGCACGTCAGCGCAGGGTGATGAGCTTCCACATGCCTTCGAACGCCCGCTTGATCAGCGTTTCACGGTTACTGATGAAGGAGGTCACCAGGTACTGCCCGGGCTCAAGTGACTGGGAGAGAACCGCAGTCGAGCCGGGGGAGAGGGGGGTGATTCCGGACGGAACACCGCTGAACGGGTACACGGACGGCTGTTGGCCGTGGGCCAGCGCGTCCATGCACGCGGCGACGTCGGCGGCACTGGCCCCCGGGGTCACCCGCAGGAACATCACCTCGTTGAGCTGAGAGGTCTGGTTCACGACGGTGAACTCGCCCCGCGCGTCCAGGGTGTTGCCGATCAGGTAGCGGCCGAGCGGGCCCTCGTCGTACGCGGCGATGAGTTCCGGGGCCCAGCGCGGAACCGCGACGGCGGCGCGCGTCGGCGCGCCGACCCGGATGCTGCGCACGAGCTCGGGGCGGGCCGGGTCCAGCAGCGTGTAGTCGAGCAGGTGGTACGTGCCGGGGGTGAGGATCCAGGAGATCTCGATCTTCCCGCTGGCCTTGGTGACGGCGGGCCCGCCGAAGTACTGGGCCTCGGAATCGATCAGCGCCAGCGCGGCGTGCCGCTCCGCCGGGTCCTTGGAGGTGGCGGCGGTCTGGTAGTGCGTCAGGAAGGCCGTCAGGGTGACGCCGGCGCGCAGCCGGACGAGCCCCAGCGGGCGCTGGACCTTCTCGTCCGTGGTGCTCGCCGAAAGGGTCACCGGACCCGCGGGCACCCGGTCCGTGGTCAGCCGGATCCCGTCGACGGTGGCGACGGCGCCGATCACGGCCGTGTCGGAGCGGTGGCGTTCCTCCTGCCCGCCGTGGGCCAGGGCGGGGGTGGCCGGCAGCAGGATCGCGGCCCCCGCGCCCATGCCGATCAATAGTCTGCGTCGTGCGAGTCCGTGCCCAGAACCCTGCGAGTCCGCGGCGCTTGGGGTCGCGTGCATCTGCGGTTCCTCCTCCGTCCCGGCCATGCCGGCCGCGACGCTGCTGGCACCCGGGGGTGCGGATTGGTTGTCCGGGATGCGGCATGTTCCGCAGAGCGCCTCAAGAGCGACTTCAGGCCTTATCGAGAGCGGGGCCCGCCACGGGGCCGCGCGGGGCTCCCGTACGAGACCGGATGCAGGCGTTCTCTAGCGGTCTTCGGCACGATGCGGCGGGTCACGAGAACCGGCGACACGCCCAGCAGGAGGCTCCATGTCCACCCGTACCGCGGTCGTCACCGGTGCGAGCAGCGGGATCGGCGCCGCGACCGCGCGCCGGCTCGCCGCCGAGGGCTACCGGGTGGTGCTCACCGCGCGGCGCAAGGACCGCGTCGAGGCGCTCGCCGAGGAGCTGGCCGGGGCCGGGCACGAGGCCGTGGCACACGCCCTGGACGTCACCGACCGCCGGGCGGTACGGCACTTCGCGGACGGCCTCGACCGGGTGGACGTCCTGCTGAACATCGCGGGCGGGGCGATCGGCACCGAGACCGTCGCCGAGGCCGACCCGGACGACTGGACGGCGATGTTCGCGGTGAACGTGGTCGGGGCCCTGCACGTCACCCAGGCGCTGCTGCCCGCCCTCGTCGCCTCCGGCGACGGCACCGTGCTCGTCCTCTCCTCCACGGCCGGCCTCCTGCCCTACGAGGGCGGCGGCGGCTACGTGGCCGCCAAGCACGGCGCGCACGCCCTGGCCGGCACGCTGCGGCTGGAACTGTGCGGCAGCCCCGTCCGGGTCATCGAGGTCGCGCCCGGCCTCGTCCACACCGAGGAGTTCGCGCTCAACCGGTTCCGCGGCGACGCCGAGCGGGCCGCCGCGGTGTACGACGGCGTCGCACAGCCGCTGACCGCCCAGGACGTCGCCGACACCGTGGCCTGGGCGGTGACCCGTCCCAGCCACGTCAACATCGACCTGCTGGTGGTCCGGCCGCGCGCCCAGGCGGCCCACCACAAGATCCACCGCGGCTGAGAACCGACCCCCGCGCGGCCGGTGCGCACCATCGGCGCTCTAGTGCGGAGCGAGCCGACTCGGCCTGAATGCGCTGAGGAGACACCCGGGAAGAGGAGAGAGCGTGCTGACGCGCAGACAACTGATCAAGGCAGGCGCAGCCACCGGTCTGATCGCGGCGGCGGCCCCCGCCGGGGTCGCCCTCGCCGGCACCACGGCCGCGGCCGGACCGGCGAGCCTCTTCGCCGTACCCCTGCGGATACCCAAGGTGCTGCGCCCCGCGTCCCACGGGCGCGGCGGCGGGGCCTGGGCCGGGTACGACGTCTACCGGCTGACGACCAGCGAGGTGGAGAAGACCATCTTCGCGGGCACCCGGACGAAGATGCGGCTCTTCAACGGCGAGCTGATGCCGGTCATCCGGGCCACCCGCGGCCGGCCCGTCGTCATCGAGCAGGTCAACGCCCTCGACGTGCCCTTCTCCATGCACCTGCATGGCGGCCACGTCCCGGCGACCTCTGACGGCCACCCCAACAACCAGGTGTCGCCCGGCGGCAACAGGGTCTTCTACTACCCCAACAGCCAGCGCGCCTCGACGATGTGGATGCACGACCACTCCCACGACGCGCACGCCGAGAACATCTACCGCGGTCTCGCCGCCTCGTACATCCTCACGGACGACTTCGAGGAGCGGCTCCCGCTGCCCAAGGGCCAGTACGACGTGCCGCTGCACCTGCGCGACGCGCAGTTCGCCGAGGACGGCACCCTGGTCTACGACCCGGACGGCTTCATGAAGCGCCCGACGATCCTGGTGAACGGCGCCCCGCGCCCGTACTACGAGGTCGCCGCGCGCAAGTACCGCTTCCGGCTGGCGAACACCTCCAACGAGCGCGCGTTCCTGCTCCAGCTCGGCGAGGGCGACGAGATGACGCACATCGGCTCCGACGGCGGCCTGCTGCCCGCCCCGGTGTCCGCGCGCGTGCTGGAGATCTGGCCCGCCGAGCGCCAGGAGATCGTCATCGACTTCTCGCGCTACCCGGTCGGCTCGAAGATCGTCCTGCGCAACCTCATCGGCTTCGCCGGCGAGGCCCCCGAGGTCATGCGCTTCGACGTCGTGCGCCGGGCCGCCGACCCGAGCCGCGTGCCCGACGCCCTGCGGCCGAACCCGGACATCGGCACGCCCACCGTGGAGCGCAAGTTCGTCATGAACTTCGACCCGGCGACCGGCCACCACCTGATCAACGGGCAGCACTTCGACGTCAACCGGGTGGACCTGCGCCCCAAGCTCGGGGTCACCGAGCTGTGGACCGTCGAGAACACCGACGTCCGCTTCGGCATCCCGCACTCCATGCACACGCACCTGGAGCACTTCCAGGTCGTGGAGCGCGACGGCGCGGCGCCCCCGCCCGGCGAGGCGGGCCTGAAGGACACAGTCACGGTGATGCCCGGCAAGACCGTCAAGTTCAAGATCAAATTCACCGACTACGCCGGGCTGTTCATGTTCCACTGCCACCTGATGGGCCATCTCAACATGGGCATGATGGGCCAGATGGCTGTGGAGAACTGACCCCGCCACCTCCTGAACGCGCCGCACGTCAACGAATCCTCTCTGGGAGGAAGGCTGTGTCCGACGACACCGGGGGGCTGCGCTTCCCGTTCCAGCTCAGTCAGCTCTTCACCCCGCCACCGGAGTTCCAGCAGCTGCGCGAGACCTGTCCGGTGGCCCGGGTGGAGCTGCCGACCGGGGACTGGGCCTGGATCGCCACGCAGTACGAAGACGTGCGCGCGGTACTCAACGACGCCCGGCTGAGCCGCGCGGCCGCCACCCGTCCGGGGGCCCCGCGGCTCGGCCCGGCCAGTCCCGAGCCGGACTCCATCATGGCGATGGACCCGCCCGACCACACCCGGCTGCGCCGGCTGCTCGCCTCGGTGTTCACGGGCCGGCAGGCGGAGCGGATGCGGGAGGGCATCGTCCGTACCACCGAGGAACTCCTCGACGTCATGGAGGAGTCCGGGCAGCCCGCCGACCTGGTCCCGCTCCTGGCCCGGCCGCTGCCGATCACGGTCATCTGCGACCTCCTCGGCGTCCCCGAGGCCGACCGGGAGGCGTTCCGCGACTGGACCGACGCGGCGCTGACGCTCGCGCCGAGCGCGGCCGGCGCGGTCACCGACGCCAGGACCCGGCTGGCCGAGTACCTCGCGGAGCTCGTCGAGGTGAAGCGCCGGGTGCCCGGTGAGGACCTGCTGAGCACCCTGGTCGAGGCGCAGGCGCAGGACCGGGTGAGCCCCGGCGAGCTGATCGCCGCCGCGGCGACCCTGATCACCGCCGGCTACCACACGGTGGCCAACTCCTTCGCGAACTCGATGGTGGCGCTGCTGCGCCACCCCGAACAGCTCGACCCCCTGCGCGGGGCGGCGCAGTTCCCGCTCGCCGCCGTGGAGGAACTGCTGCGCTGGACCCCCGGGCCGGTCAGCGGAGGCACGATCCGGATCGCCACCGAGGAGGTCAAGGTCGGCTCCGTGATCGTCAAGCCCGGTGAGGCCGTCATCCCCTCGACGGCCTCCGCCAACCGGGACGGGGCCGTCTTCCCCGGCGCGGACGAGCTGGACCTCACCCGGGCGGAGAACCGGCACATCGCCTTCGGCCACGGCATCCACCGCTGCCTGGGCGCGCCCCTCGCCCGCATCGAGCTCCAAGTGGCCTTCGGGGCCCTGCTGCGCCGCTTCCCGGGGCTGCGGCTCGCGGTTGCGGAGGAGGAGCTCGTCTGGGGTGGCGGCATGATCCGCGGGGTCAGCTCGCTACCCGTCGCCTGGTGACGGGACCGGACGGCGGGACCTCGGGGGAGGAGGCAGGGGCGGGCCCGGGTGCGGCCGGGGCCGCCCCTCCCCGGCCTGCCCGGCCGGCCGCGGGGCCACTGGTCCGGCCGCCCGCGGGGACCCCGCCGGGGATCTCCCGGGTCACTTCCCTGAGCAGCTGGTTCACCCGCGAGGTGAACGCGTCGAGCACCTCGAGCTGCGCGTCGTCGTACGAATCCAGCAGCGCGCGCATGGCGTCCTTGAGCGGGAGGAACGCCTCGGCGACCTCCTGCTCGCGGCGTCCCGTGGACACGACGATCACCCTGCGGCGGTCCTCGGGATCGCGCACCCGCTCGATGAATCCGGCCCGTTCCATCCGGTCGAGCACCGCCGTCGTCGCCGACGTGCTCATTCCCGTGATCTCGGCGAGCCGCCCCGCCGTCAGCCGGGGCTCGGTTCTCGCCAGGTCCACGCACTTCATGTCCGTCGGGTTCAGACCGAAGTGCTGGGCGATGGCCTGGTGGAGCAGCTGGCCGCGCCCGCCGTTGTCGCGCACCCCGTCCTCGATCCGGGCAATCAGCTCTGACCTGGGGGTACTTGGAAGAGTTGACATGTGGCACCTCCGGGAGCACCATTTATTTCGATGAATCGAGATTTCCCATCCATGGAGAAGTCCCACGTGCAGGAATAGCTTAACGATGAGGGGAAGCCATGAACATGTCGATGGCGGAGCAGGCCAAGTGGATCGTCACGGGGACCGTGGACGCGCCGGCCGAGCAGGTGGCCCAGGTCCTGCTGGACGTCCGGGAGGGCGACGCCGGGGTGGAGGGCAACGCCCTGGTGCTCGCCGGTGACCACGCCAAGGAGAGCGGCGGGCTGACGCTCGAAGGCGGCCCCGTGAAGTTCACCGGCCGGTTCGGCGACTCGGGCGAGGACTACCTGGAGGTCACCGTCGACCGCGAGGCGCACAGCGTACGCGTGCAGACCTGGTACGGGGGCACCTACACCGTCGAACCGGCCGACGGGGGCACCCAGCTCGTCCTGCGCGTCCACAACCTGGTGCCGAACTCCAGCCGGTTCGGCCAGAAGGTCGCCCAGATCGGCGTCGAAGCCCGGCTCGAGCGGCGCCTCCAGGCCGTACTGACCGCCATCGGCGAGCGCCTCGGCTGCGCCACCCGCGTCGGCGCGGCCCTGAAGTAGCCGCACCCGCGGCAGCCGGCACCACGGCGCCGGCACCACGGCGCCGGCACCACGGCGCCGGCACCACGGCGCCGGCGCCACTCGTACGGCGCCACTCGTACGGACGCCGCCGCACGCCGCGCCGAGGCAGCCGCATCCGGCCACGACCGGCCCACGGCCGCCGTGGCCCCAGCAGCCACAGCCATCCGGGTTCTCCATTCCCCCGCGGACCCGGATGGCTGTGCCGCGCCCGGGGCACGGCGGCCGCTCCGGCGTACGTTCCGGCCGTCAAGGCCTTCTTAAGCCAATCGCGAGGTCGCGGTGTGAGTCTCTGCGCGACCGACCGGCCGCCTGGCCGGGCGGTGTACGAGGAGGCATGCATGAGAAAGGACCGACCGGGCCGCGTCCGGGCCGCGTGCGCAGCGATGCTGGGCACCGCGCTCACGCTCGTCGCGGTGGCCGCCGCCCCCGCGCCCGCCGCAGGACGGATCGGCCCCGCCACGACCGACGACACGCTGCTCGTGAGCGTGGGCGTGGGCGGGCAGCCGGCCAACGGCCCCAGCGAGAGGGCCTCGATCAGCGGCGACGGGCGCCTGGTCGTCTTCGCCTCGCACGCCAGCAACCTGGTCCGCGGAGACCGCAACGACTGCAGCGACATCTTCCTGCGTGACGTGAACCGCGGCACCACCACGCGTGTGAACGCGGGTCTGCACGGCGCCGAGTCCAACGGCTGCACCGGCATCGACCCGATCATCAGCGCGAACGGGCGCTACGTCGTCTACTCCGCCGACTCCACCAACCTGGTGTCCGGCGGCACCGACGGCAAGTCCCACATCTTCCGTACGGACCTGTGCACCGGCCAGACCGTCCTCGTCTCGGCGGCGGCCGACGGCACCCAGGGCAACGGCGACAGCATGCGTCCGACGATCACCGCCGACGGACGGTACGTCGCCTTCGCGACCTCCGCCGACAACCTGATCCCCGGCGACACCCCCGCCAGCGTGTGGGACACCGTGGTCCGCGACATGAACACCGGCACGGTCGTCCGCACCAGCCGGGCCGCCGACGGAACCCCCGGCGACGCCGCCTCCGACGGCACCCAGATCAGCGCCGACGGAAAATTCGTCACCTTCTTCTCCAACGCGACGAACCTCGCGCCCGGAGACACCAACCACAAGGTCGACGAGTTCCTGCACGAGCTCGCCACCGGAAGGACCACCCGGCTGTCGGTGTCGCCCGCGGGCGTCGAGTCGGACCAGATCACCATCGGCGGCACGATCAGTGACGACAACCGCTACACCGTGCTCAACTCCCACGCCACGAACCTGACGGCGCAGAGCCCGGCGACCGGCCAGAACCACACCTACCTGCAGGACCTGCAGACCGGTGAGCTGCGCCTGATCGACAAGGGCGCCGACGGGGTGCCCGCCCCCGGCGGCACGTTCTGGGCCAGCATCACCGGCGACGCCCTGCACGTCCCGATGTCCTCCTCCGGCCCCAACCTGGTCGGCGGCGACACCAACAACGTCCGCGACATCTTCGTCGCCGACCTGCCCGGCGGCGAGCTGCGCCGCGAGAGCGTCTCCACCACGGGCGAACAGGGCAACGCGGCCAGCTACTTCCCGGAGGCCGACCAGGACGCCTCCACCGTGGTGTTCACCTCGTACGCCACCAACCTGACGGCCGGTGACACCAACGGCCAGCCCGACATCTTCGTCCGCCGGCACCCGTGACCCCGGCTCCCACCACCGACACGACCGACACGCAGAAAGGGACGCACACCATGGGGATCACCCTCGGCGGGCGCAGGCGCGCCGCCGCACTCGCAGCGACGTTCGCGCTGCTGACCGGCGGCCTCGCCGCAGGCATCGCGCAGGGCGCGACCGGTTCCGAGACGGCCGCCACCACGGTCCCCGGCACGGTCGTGGTCAAGGAGGACGCACACGGCAAGGTGTTCACCGCCGAGGCCTCGGTGCGCAACAAGCGCGACCTGGTCGCGGAGGTCCAAAAGCGCCGCGCCGAGCACCAGAAGGCGCCCAAGGCACCGGCCCCCGCGGCCCCGGCCGTGGCCGCCGACGACGGCGGCGGCCACGGGGACCAGAGCGGCTTCCCCGTCCGCGACCAGTGGCTGAACTCCACGCGGTCCGAGCGGATCAACGTCCCGGGCGGCGGCCAGGGCGAGCTCGTCGCGTCCGGCGCCAGCTTCGTCAAGGTGCCGTTCATGGAGTACTACGCCATCTTCACGGACACCTCCTCGGACGTGGCCTGGCTCGGCACCCGCCCCTTCAACGCCGACAGCATCGAGCACACCGACAACTGGCGGATCGGTTCCGTCGGCGCCCCGTTCTGGGTGGTCGGCGCGCCGCAGGGCGCGACCGTCAGGAGCACCGGCAGCCTCGCCGAGGCGAGCTGGAGCACCAGCGTGCAGAACAACTGGTACAGCGAGCACGCCTACGACCAGGTCTCCTTCTACCCGCCCAGCCAGGACGACTACTCCAACGTCTTCCGGATCAGCCACTCGGTCACCGGAACCTTCCAGTTCGGTTCCTCCTTCTTCACCGTGACGAGCCAGGACAGGGCCTACAGCTGATGCCCACCGCCCACCGGCGCCCGCACCGCTCCCCTCGGGGAGCGGTGCGGGCGCGTTGCGCCGCCGCGCTCCTCGCCGCCGTGGCCGCCGTCAGCGCCTGCTCCCCGCAGCCGGACGGCGCCGCGGCCGGGCGGGAGGCCGGCCGGTCCGTCGCACCCGCCGCCGTTCCCCCCGTGGACACCGCCGCCCTGCTCCTCGACTCCTGGGTGAGCGACGGCGGGCGCGGCTGGTTCGTGGACGGCGCCCAGTCCGCCGCGAACTCCCCCTTCTCCCTCTACGAGACCTCCTGGCGCTTGCGCCTGGCCGCGCAGGCCGCGACCCCGGACGTCCACGTGGACCCGGCCCGGCTCGCCCTGTGGACCGGCGGCGCCCAAGAGGGCCGGATGGCTTCCTCGGGCCTGCCCGCCGTCGCCCAGGTCGGACTTGCCGTGGACGCCCTCCTCACGGCCGGCGGCGGCCCCGACCGCGAACGCGTCGCCCGCACGCTGGAATCCCTGCGCACCGGCGGCGGCTACCGGACCGGCCCGGCCGCCGCCGCCGCCGACCCCGGCTCCACCGCCGTGGCCGTACGCGCCCTCACGCGCCTCGGCCTGCCCGTGCCCGCCCCGGTCCGCGAGGCCAACCGCGCCGCCCTGGCGGCCCTGACCCCCCGCGACACCGCCCAGAACCCCAACGTCGCCGCGGCCCTGCTGCAGAGCGCCGGGCTGCTGCGCGGCTCCGCCGCGGTGCCCCCGCACACCGCGGAGCTCGTCACCGCGACCCACCGCGCGCTCACCGCGCTCGGCGCCGACCCGGTCCGCCTCGTCTCCGAGGCCGCCCTGCGCGACGCCGCCGGGCAACTGGGCGTGGCCCTGCCCGCGTTCGACCCCGCAGCCTGCGCCGGTCTGGTCCGCCCGGACGGCGGCATCGCCCTGCCCGGCGCCACCCGCAGCGATCCGCAGGCGACCTCCGCCGCGCTGGGCCTGGGCTGCCCCGGGGTGCGGGCGCCGGACGCCGGCGCGCACTCCCGGGCCGGCTGGCCCGCGGAACAGGCCGCCGACGGCGCCCTGGGCGCCACCGCCGCCGCCGTCGCGCTCGCCGCACGGAACGGGAGCACGGCCGAGTTCGCCCCCGGCCTCGAGCGGCAGGTCCGCGAGGTCTGGCTGCCCGCCGCGGCCGGCCGCAAGGCCCCGTACGACACGGCCGCGCTGGTGGAACGCGTCGACCTGCGCCTGATCTCCAAAGCCCTGGGCGCCGAGGCCGCCCGCGCCGTCGACGAGGCGCTGCCCGCCCCCTCCGTGACCGGCCTGAAGCCCGAGGACGACGCCCGGCTGCTCCTGACCGCCGTCGACCTGGGCGGATCCCCCGACGCCGGGGCCCTCGTCTGCGAAGCCGGTTCGGTCTACCGCACGGCCGCTACGGCCGCCGCCGCGCGCACCGCCCCGGACGCCGGACACTCGGTCGTCCGCGCCGCCTGGCTGCGGGCCGCCGCAGAACGGTGCGGCGATCCGGAGCTGGCCCGCCAGGCGGCGGCCGAGGCCTCCGCCCAGCGGGTGGCCGACGGCGTCTACCGCGCCGGCAAGGACGCCTCCTTCGAGGCCTCGGTCCTGGGCGTCTGGGCGGAGCGCCCGAGCACGGACGCAGCGGCCGGCTGGACCAGCGCGGGCCTCTGCTCGGGCGACCGCTGCGCGGAGACCCCCCAGTCCCTCACCACGGCCGACCACACCCCCCTGCGCACCCTCGCCACCCTGCGTGCGGCCCGCACGGGCGACTACGCGACCCTCTTCCCCCTGGCGTTCTGACCGCCCGGCCCGCACCCCGGTGGAGGCGGGACGTGCCCCGGAGACGAGGTACGGCGCCGGCGATCCCCGCCGGCGCCGGAGTGGCCCCGAGGCAAGGGACGGCCCCGCGGCCGACATGGCCGCGGGGCCGTCCCCTTGCTGCCTCAGGCACCCGGTCCTACCGCGCCGCGGCCACCGCCCGGCCCAGCACCGTGTCGAGGTGCCCCTCCAGCGCCGCGCCGTCGCGCGCGCCGCCGCGGAAGGCCACGTACCCGTCCGGCCGCAGCAGGAGGACCGCCCCGCGCTGCGCGCCGAACGCCGCGCGCAGCGCGCCGTCCGGGTCCGCCAGGGTCTGCGTACCGCCGCCGACCGCGCCGCCGAAGGCGTTGCCCACCACGCGGGCGGTGACGCCCGCCCGGCGGGCGGCCGGGGCGAGCTCCTTGGCCGCGAGGCCCGCGGACTCCGGGTCGGCCGGGTCCGCGGGGAAGGCGAGCAGGGTCCAGGAGCCCCGCCCGATCAGGCGGAACAGCCGGCCCTCGGGGGAGTGCAGCGCGGCGTCCGGCACGCGGTCGCCCGCGACCGGTCCCGCCCCGCCGTTCGCCCCGGCCGCCGCCGCGCCGTCCGCCGCCCCGTCCGTCCGCCCGCTCAGCGGGCTGTCCGGGTAGGCGAGCGGCAGGCCGGTGTGGCCCGCCCCCATGTGGTCGAGCGCCTCGTACAGCCGGTCGAACGGCGGCACGGGTCCCGTACCGCCCCAGTACGTGCGGTGGTTGCGCTCGGCGAGGCCGAGGGCCACCGGCCGGCGCTCCGCCTCGTAACTGTCGAGCAGGGTCTCACCGGCCTCGCCGCGAACCACGGCGGCGAGCTTCCAGCCCAGGTTGAAGGCGTCCTGGACACCGGTGTTCATGCCCTGCGCGGTCACCGGCATCAAGGTGTGCGCGCTGTCGCCCGCCAGCAGGAGGCGGCCGTCGCGGTAGGAGCCGGCGACCGCGTTGTACAGCCGCACCCGCCAGTTGAAGCGGGCGTCGTGGAACTCCAGGTCGTACACCCCGGTGACCCGGCGCGCGGCCTCCAGGACCTCCTCCACCTCCGGGTCGCCGGTCCGCCCGGTGTCGGCGACGCCGATGTAGAAGCGGTGGCGTCCGTCGGGCAGCGGCGCGCTGCCCAGCGAGCCCTCCCGCGTCAGGAAGAGGTGGCAGTGGGAGGGGTCGCCCGGGAGCGAACCCGTCCAGCGCGCGTCGACCTGGAGCAGCTGGGTGCCGGAGTAGTGCTTCTTCTCCCAGGCGCAGTCCATCGCGTCGCGCACCGAGCTGTGCGGGCCCTGCGCCCCCACCACCCAGCCCGCACGCGTCAGTTCGCCGCCGCCGTCGGCCGTCTCGAGACGCACGGTGACGCCCTCGGCGTCCTGCGCCACGGGTACGGCCGTACGGCCGCGCTCCACCTCGACGCCGAGCCCGGACAGGTGGCGGGTGAGCATCGCCACGGTGTCCTGCTGCCCGATGAGCAGCGGCCGCGGGTACGGGGTGCCGGGCTGGGCCGCATCGCGGACGTGCGGCGGGTACCCGGCGAAGTGGTGGGTGCGGAAGGTGTACGGCACGCCCGAGGCGAGGTACTCCTCGACCGGCAGGCCCATGAGGTCGAAGACCTCCAGGGAGCGCTGCCACACGGTGCAGGCGCGGGTGCCGGTGCGCGGCTCCGTACGCCGGTCGACGATCCGGACGCGCACGCCCCGCCGGACCAGTTCGATGGCGGTGCAGAGCCCGACCGGCCCCGCACCGACCACCAGTACCTCGGGACCGGGTGTCCCGGGCGTCACGCCCGCTCCCATTCGAGGAGCGAGTGGTACGAGGGCAGTCCGGTGACCCCGCGCAGCTTGAGTCCTGCCTGCGCGGCCAGGGCCGCGAACTCCTCCACGGTGCGCTCGCGGCCCTTGTTGAAGACGAGCATGCGCAGGTCGTACTCGGTGTTCAGCTGCTTGCCCTCGTCCTCGGCGATGACCCGGTCGACGATCATGACGCGGCCGTTCTCGCCCGCGGCCTCGGCGCAGCGCTTCAGGATGGCGACGGACTCCTCGTCGTCCCAGTCGTGCAGGATCTGGCTGAGGACGTACATGTCCGCGCCGGCCGGGAGTTCGTCGAAGAAGCTCTGGCCGACGAGCTCCGTACGGCCGGACAGGCCGGCCGCCTCGAAGCGGGCGGCGCCGCCCTCGACGGTTCCGGGCAGGTCGACCACCGTGCCGCGGGCGGCGGGGGCCGCCTTGAGGATCTCCGCGAGCAGGGCGCCGGTGCCGCCGCCGATGTCCGCGATGTGGCCCAGCGAGTCCCAGGGATAGGCGCCGGCGGCGGCGGGGGCGAGCTTGCCCTGCACGGCGGCCATCTGGTCGCTGAAGGTGTCCGTCAGCACCTGGTCGTCGGCGAGGTCGTCCCAGAAGGGACGGCCGAAGACCTGGTCGTAGCCGGGCTCGCCGGTGCGGACGGCGTGCAGGAGGCCGCCGCAGGCCGCGAGGTCGATGCGGCCGCTCGCACCCTCGAGGTCCAGCCAGTGCCGCATCCGGGAGGGGTGGGAGTCCAGCAGGAGCCTCGAGGTGTCGGTGAGCGCGTAGGTGCCGGCCGCCGTCTCCTCGAAGATGCCGCGGCAGGAGAGGAACCGCAGCAGCCGGCCCAGCGAGTCGGCGTCGGTCGTGGTCTTCGCGGCGAGTGCGTCGCGGGTGTCGATGCCCGCCGCGATGTGGTCGGCGATGCGCAGGGTGGCCGCCACCCGCACCCCGATGGGGGTGAAAACGTCCAGGAAAGCCGGGCGCCCGCCCGGACCCCGCGGTGTCGTCTGTGCCTGGTTGTCGATGGGAATGCACCTCTTCCGAAAGTCTCCGGTGCCTCTGACGGGCGGGCCGATGGTCCTGAAGGGGACTCGACACCGGCTCAAGCGCGGCTGGCGGGGTTGACACGGCCCACTAGATCTCTCTAAATTAGAGATGCACGGAAACAGAGAAGCACGAAATGAGAGCGAAAGGCTCCGTCATGAAGACCAGCACCGCCACCGGTCCCGCCGTCCGCGACGAGGTCCGCGTCCTGCTCGACGAGCTGTCCGACCACTGGAACCGCGCCGACGCCCGCGGCTACGCCCGGCTCTTCACCCCGGACGCCGCGTACGTCCAGTTCAACGGGGTGGTGCTGGACGGCCGGGTGCAGATCGAGGACATGCACGACCTGATGTTCCGCACGATGCTCTACGGCACCCGGCTGCTCTGCGACACGATCGAGAGCGTCCGCCGGGTCGACGAGAACACCGTGGTGGTCGTCTCCACCGGAGCGGCGCTCTTCCCCTGGCAGCGCGAGATCACCGCCAAGCGGCTGTCACGGCAGACGATGGTCCTGGTCCGTGAGGAGGGCCGCTGGCTGATCGCGTCCTTCCAGAACAGCCGGGTGAAGCCCTTCCCGACCTCCGGCCCGCTTTTCCAGGTGGCCTCCAAGGCCGTACGCTTCCGGGTCGACCGGGCCCTGCGCGCCCGGCAGGCCCGCTGACCGGCCGGGACAGGCCGCACACGTGCGAGTCCTCGCCAGTACTCTGGCCGCACCGGACCGGCAGAGAGGCAGCTCGAGGATGCAACCGCAAGGCGACGAGGAAGACCGCTCCTCCGGCACCGAGGACCGCTCCTTCGGCACCCTGATGTCGCTCGCGACCGCACTGCGGGTGCAGGCCGCGCGCACCGTCCTCTTCCAGTCCGCGGTGGCCCAGTCGGTGGGCCTGAACGCCACCGACTTCAACTGCCTGAGCCTCCTCGACCTGGAAGGCCCGATGACCCCCGGCCGGCTCGCCGAGCGCGTGGGACTCAGCCGCGGAGGGGCCATCACCGCGGTGATAGACCACCTCCAGAAGGCCGGGTTCGTCCACCGCCGCCCCGACCCCGCCGACCGCAGACGGGTCATCGTCGAAGCCGTCCCCGAAGCCTTCGCGGAGCGGGTCGAGACCGTCTTCGCCGAGTACCGCGCCGCCCTCGGGAAGCTGCTCTCCGAACTGACCCCGCAGCAGCAGCAGCTGCTCCTGGACGTCACCACCAAGGGCAACGAGATCTTCCACACCGAGACCCTGCGGCTGCTCTCCCGCGAACCGGCGAAGGCCCCGAAGGCCACCCCGGTCTCCTGAGCCCGCCGGGCCCGCCGCCCCCGGGCCCACGCCCTCCCGGCCCGTCACCTCCCGACCCTCACCTCCCGGGCCCCGCCGCCCCCCGACCCCCGACCCACCGCACCACCGCGGCTCTAGCGCGTCACGTCACACTCCGGTCACCGGCAGCCCTGTCCGCCGGCCCGAGCCACACCGGATGAGGTGACCCGACCGTGCTGACCGCCCACTACTCCATCACCCTGCCGGCCGACTACGACATGACCGGCATCGCGCGGCGCGTGGCCGACCGTTCGGACCCCTGGGACCTGCGGGCCGGACTGCTGATGAAGGCCTTCTGCGTCTCGGAGGTCAGGGCCGAGGGCCACAACAGCTACGCCCCCTTCTACATATGGGCCGATCCGGCCGAGTTCGGATCCTTCCTCACCGGAGCCGAGTACGCCGGACTGTGCTCCGCGTTCGGCCCGGTACCCGTCCGCACGGGCGTCGTCCTGCAGCAGCACCTCGGCACCGGAGGCACCTCGTACCTCCTCTCCGAGAGCGAGCCGCTCGGCCCCCTGACCGACCTGAGAGCGACCGCGCGCGCCGAGGAGGCCCGCCACCTGGCCGTCCTCGAAGACCCCGCCGTCCACTCGCACATCACCGAACTCGACCCGGCCGCCATGACGGTGACCCGGCGCACCCTCCTGCACGAGGGACACGACGCCCCGCGGCCCAAGGACGGCGTCCGCGTGCTGCGCGTACTGCACCTGTCCCGCCCCCCGCAAGACCAGAACCAGCAAGACCACCAGAACCAGTCCACCTGACGTCCAGGCACATCCGCCCGGCGCTCGAGCGAGGCTCATGCCACGCTCGACGCCGCTGTGGAGATCTGGGCGAGTTGCCTAGACAAGGAGTGCATGGTGACCACCACCCCGGTCAGGGGCGTCGGCAGCCCCGCCACGCCGCCACCCCCGCGCAAGACCATTCTGGAACGCACCTCGGCCTTCAGCCAGCGCCACCGCTGGACTGCCCTTTTACTGTGGACAGTCATCCTGGTCGGTGTCTGGGGCGGAGCCTCGGCCGTCGGAGACAGTTACCACGACGACTTCTCGCTGCCCGGCACCGAGACCCAGCAGACCCTCGAGGTCCTGGAGGAGCACGGCTCCCCGCAGGTCGGCGACAGCGTGGAGATCGTGCTGCGCGACGAGGCCGGCCTCGCCGGCGCCGACACCCAGCAGCGGGTGACCGCCATGCTGGACGAGGTCGCCAAGCTCCCCAAGGTCGCCCAGGTCCAGAGCCCGTACACGGAGACCGCCGCCGTCTCCAAGGACGGCACGATCGGCTACGCCACCGTCGTCCTCAAGGGCAAGACCGAGGACATGGAGAAGGCCGACACCCAGCAGATCCTCGACACGGCGCGCAAGGCCCAGACGGACCAGCTGCAGGTCGAGCTGGGCGGTGACGCCGCCCGCAAGATCGCCGAGCAGGAGAGCGGGGCCGCCGAAGGCACCGGCATGCTCGCCGCGCTGGTGATCCTCGCGATCATGTTCGGCACGATCATCGCCGCCGGACTGCCCATCATCACCGCCGTGTTCGCCGTGGGCAGCACCCTCGGCGGGATCGTGATCGTCTCGCACGTCTTCACCATCGCCAGTTACACGCCGTACATCCTGATCCTCGTCGGCCTCGGCGTCGGCATCGACTACGCGCTGCTGATCTTCGCCCGCTACCGCGCCGAACTGGTCAAGGGGGCCAGCCCGGAGGACGCCTCCGCCAAGGCCCTCGACATCGCCGGCCGTACGGTCTTCTTCGCCGGCTGCACGGTCATCGTCGCCCTGCTCGGTCTGGTGGCGCTGGGACTCGGCTCCCTCCAGGGCACCGCCGTCGCCCTCGCGCTGACCGTGCTGGTCACCATGCTGGCCTCGCTCACCCTGCTGCCCTCCCTGCTGGCCATCTTCGGCAAGCGGTTCGCCCGCCAGTTCACCGCCAAGGCGCAGAAGCGCGTCGCCAAGGGCAAGTCCGCCGAGGGCGGGGCCGCCTGGCGCCGCTGGGCGACCGGTGTCCAGCGCCGCCCGCTGGCCGGCCTGCTGCTCGCCGTGGTCGCCCTCGGCGCACTGGCCGCACCGGCCCTCGACATGCGCCTCGGCTTCGCCGACGCCGGCAACGACCCCGCCGCCTCCACCAGCCGTCGGGCCTACGACCTCCTCGCGGACGGTTTCGGCCCCGGTTTCAACGGTTCGCTCGTCGTGGTCGCCGAAGGTGACAGCCAGGCCGGAGAGGCCCTGTCGGCCAAGCTCAACTCCACCCCCGGCATCGCCGCCGCCACCCCCGCGTTCCCGGCGAACGACCAGAAGGCGTTCACCGTCATCGTCTTCCCCACCTCCGCGCCGCAGGACGCCAAGACCTCCGACCTCGTGCACGAGCTGAGGGACAACGTCCTGCCCGACCTCGCCAAGCAGCACGAGGCGACGTACCTCGTCGGCGGCGCCACCGCGGCCGTCGTCGACTACTCCGACACCGTCGCCAAGCGCATGCCGGTGTTCATCGCGATCGTCGTCGGCCTGTCGCTGGTGCTCCTGGTGATCGTCTTCCGCTCGATCCTGATCCCGATCAAGGCCGCCCTGCTGAACCTGCTCAGCATCGGCTCCGCGCTGGGCGCCATGACGCTGGTCTTCCAGAAGGGCATGTTCGGAGTCGAGCCGGGGCCGATCGAGGCCTTCCTCCCGATCATGATCTTCGCGATCGTCTTCGGCCTCTCCATGGACTACGAGATCTTCCTGGTCTCCCGGGTCCGCGAGGAGTGGGACCGTACGAAGGAGCCCGCGACGGCCATCCGCGAGGGCGTGGCCCACACCGGCTCGGTCATCGTCGCCGCCGGCCTCATCATGATCTCGGTCTTCGGCGCCTTCATGCTGGGCGGCGACCGGATGCTCCAGCAGTTCGGCTTCGGCATGGCCGTCGCGGTGTTCGTCGACGCCATCGTCATCCGCCTGCTGATCGTCCCGGCCGCCATGCAGCTGATGGGCCGCAAGGCCTGGTGGATCCCGGCGGGCCTGGACAAGGCCCTGCCCAAGCTCAACATCGAGAAGCACGGCTGACCTGCCTCACCCCGCACGCGCGGCGGCCCGGGACGGACTCCGTCCCGGGCCGCCGCGCGTCGGTCGTCCGCAGGCCGTCCGCCCGACGGCGCACGGTGTCCGCGCAGGTCCGGCGCTGCTGTAGTCCATCGCGAGCCGCACCCGCTTTCCTGACGGTGTGCGGGGCGAAGCGCCAGGGCGGCCCCACCGACGGCGAGCATCCCCCCGCCCCGTCGCCGGTGGACCGCCCTGGATCCCCCCTTCCCCACTGCGGCGCCTGGGCCCCCCTCCTCAGGCGCCGCACCCTTTCCCGGCCGGTGCCGCTCCCCGAGCCTCGGCGCTCCGCCTCCGAGCCTCCCGGCGTCTGCGCGCCTCCGCGCCCGCGCCGAGCCTCCGCGCCAGCCCCGAGCCTCCGCGGCAGCCCCGAGCCGCCCGCCGCCCCGAGCCGCCCGCCTCGAGCCGTCCGCGAGTCGTCCCCGAGCCGTCGTCGAACGACCCTCGACCCGTCCCCGAAGGACCGCGGCGACCCTCTGCCCCTGCCCGCGTGAAAACCGTACGCACGAGAGGAGACGAAGACCGATGGCCGCCCCGACCCAGCCCCGCCTCGCGCCGCATCCGTCCGAACAGTCCGCCACCGGACTGCTCGGCCAGCCCCGCTGGTTCCTCACCCTGTGGGGCACGGACATGTGGGAGCGCTTCAGCTTCTACGGGATGTCGGCCATCCTCGTCCTCTTCGCGACCGCCTCGTCCGCCGACGGCGGCCTCGGCATGTCCAACGAGGACGCGGCCCTCCTCTTCGGCCTCTACATGGCCTCGGTCTTCATCGCCTCCGTGCCCGGCGGCTGGATCGGCGACCGCATCCTCGGCTCGTACCGCGCCGTCCTCTACGGCGGGGTCCTGATCGGACTCGGCCACCTCTCCATGGCCGTGCCCGCCACCGGGTTCTTCTACCCCGGTCTGCTGCTGATCGCCGCCGGCACCGGCATGCTCAAGCCGAACATGGCGAGCCTCCTGAGCGCCTTCTACGACCGCCAGGACCGCGCGGGCCGCGACGCCGGCTTCGCCATCTTCTACATGAGCGTCCAGGTCAGCGCCCTCATCGCCCCGCTCGTCGTGGGCGCCGTCGGCGAGGGCGTGAACTGGCACCTCGGCTTCGGACTTGCCGCCCTGGGCATGGGCGCGGGACTCGTGCAGTACGTCCGGGGCGCCCGCCACTTCGCCGGAGTCGGCAGCGCGCCCGAACGCTTCGCGACCCCGCTCCAGCGCACCCGCGTCCTGCGCCTCTCCCTCGCGGCCGCCGCACTCGTCCTGGCCGGCTACGGGACGGACGCCCTTCTGGGCGCCTTCGAGATCGGCCACGTCATGGCCCTCATCGGCCTGCTGTGCGTGGTCTCGCCCGTGGTCTGCTTCTGGCGTCTCATCCGCAACCCCCTGCTCAGCGCGGGGGAGCGGACCCGGGTCAAGACGTACATCTGGCTCTTCCTGGCCTCGGCGGTCTTCTGGGCGCTGTTCCTCCAGGGCGGCTCGGTCTTCACCCTCTTCGCCAAGGAGTCCACCGACCGCGAGGTGTTCGGGACCACCGTGCCCGCCAGCTGGTTCCACGCGGCGATCCCGTTCTTCGTCCTCGTCACCGCGCCGGTGTTCGCCTGGCTGTGGAAGCGTGCCGGAGACCGGATCCCCACCGCCGTGAAGTACGCCGTCGGAATGGGGTCCACCGGCTGCGCCTACCTCCTCATGGCACTCGCCGCGCTCGCCGCCTCCGGCGGAGAGCGCGTCTCGCCCCTCTGGCTCGTGACCTCCTTCCTGCTCCTCGCGGCCGGCGAGGTCGCCTTCGCCCCGGTGGGCATGAGCGCCACGACGGCCATCGCCCCCGCCACCTTCACCAGCCAGATGGTCTCGCTGTTCTGGCTGTCCGGGGCGCTGGGCGGCGGGGTGGGCGGCAACGCCCTCAAGGTCTCCGGCCACGAGGTCCCGGGACCCGGCTACTTCCTCGCCCTGGGCCTGGCCGCCCTCGTCGTGGCCGGCTCCCTGATCCTGGCCCGCCGCCCGCTGACCCGCCTGCTCGGTGTGTGATCGGGGCGCCGCGCGATCCGGCCGTCGCCGCCCTGCCACCGGACGGAAGAACGCCGTCCGGTGACAGCCGGGATGACCCGGAAACCCCCTACGGCGCGTCGGCCCCGGCGGGGGGCTGCCGGTCTCCGGGCATCTGCTCGAGGGCCCACCGGGCCCATTCCCGCTTCATCGCGCTGCCGCGCAGCCCGTACTCCAGCACGAGACGCCCGGAAACCGACAGCGGGTCACCCGCCCAGTCGCGCGAGGCGAGCAGCCCCTCGAGCTCCGTGATCTGCTCGGCCTCCGCCTCGGCGATGCGCACGAGCTGCGCGCGGGCCTGATCGGTCGGCAGGAGACCGAGGAAGAAGACCCGCAGCATCCACTCGCTGCGCAGCGGCTGGGGCTGGGCGGGAGTGGTCAGCCAGCGCTGCAGCTCGGTACGCCCTTCGGGGCGGAGCGTGTACTCCTTGCGCCCCCGGGGGCCCTCGGCCGATACGTCGACGAGTCCGGCGTCGGTCATCCGGGTCAGTTCCCCGTAGACCTGGCTCTGCGTGGCCCGCCAGACGTTGGCGAGCGTGGTGTCGAACAGCTTCATCAGGTCGTAGCCGCTGGACGGCCGCTCGGCGAGCAGGCCGAGGAGTGCGTGGCGAAGGCTCATGACCACACCCTACCTTCCACTCTTGACAGGTCACAATCGCAGCTTCTACATTCGACCTGTCACTAATGGAATATCCGCTAGCGGCGCGGACCCTCCCCGTCGGACGGCCCCGACCACCCGAGAAGAGACGGCAAAGACATGAAGTCGAACCCCCTCCTGAGCCTGGCCCCCTGGATCGTCTTCACCCTGGCGGCCGGCAACGGTGTCGCCGCCCAGTGGTCCGCCGCTCTCGCAGCCCTGGTCGCCCTCGCCGCCGCGGTCCCCTCGCTGCTCACCGGCCGCCCCAAGCTGCTGGACGCCATGGGAATCGCGACCTTCGCGGCGCTCTCCGCCCTCGCCTTCGCCGGCGGACACGGAGCCCAGGCCTTCGTCACCGACCACGGCCGCACCGTGGCCACCGGCGCCCTGGCGGCGCTGATCTTCCTCACCCTGCCCGTGCTGCCCTTCACCGAGCAGTACGCCCGCGAGGAGGCCCCCCGGATCGTGTGGAACACCCCCGCCTTCAAGAAGACCAACCGCCTCTTCTCCGCGGCCTGGGGCGGTGTGTTCGCGCTGATGACCCTCGCCCACCTCCTCGCGTCGACCGCCCCCCACAACACCGGCCTGGACGTCGTCTGCAACTGGATCGTCCCCATCGTCGCGGTCCAGCAGATGTTCACGTTCATGAAGCGCTACCGCGCCCGGCAGTCGGCCCCGCGGACCGCGTAGCGCCGCGGCAGGCCCACTGGTCCGGCTGGTCCGGCAGTACGCGGCGAAACGGCACGGCCCTGCGGCGGGCCCGACGGCGGGAGGGTCCTTCCAGGCGTTGCGGTCATGTGGATAAGGTCAGGTCCTGGCTGCTCGTACGGGGATGGGGCGACGTGTTCGAACTCGGTTTGTTCTTCGGTGTGATGGGTCTGGCCGTGCTGTGGATGGTGCGGATCCTGCTGCGCCGAGGCAACCGGCGCACGGAGACCGCGGAGGGCCTGCGGATCGAGCAGGCCCGCAGGGAGCAGGCCCACCACGACCGGATCTCGTACGGCGCGACGGCCCTGCACAACTCCCCGACGCACGGCATCGACCCGAGGCCCTGAGACCGGCGGCCCCGTCGGGGGAGACGCGCGTCACGTCAGCCGGTGTCACAGGGGATCGGGCTACCTCGTCCCAGGGTGTGCAGGCACCGACGGGCACCGACAAAGCACCGAGGAGCACCCCGTGGACGCGCGACTGAACTTCTTCAACCCGGACAAAGCTCGGCCGCATCGGGCCGGTCGCCGACACCGGGGCCGTCCCTGACGAACTGGAGCAGCGGTCCCGCCGCAGCCGCACCGACCCCCGGCAGGGCCCGGCAGGGACGACCTAGCGCGGCGGCGTGGAGCGCGCGTAACGGTCCGCCAGCCGGCGCAGGTGGAGGACCAGCTCCTCCGGCCCGGTGACCTCGAAGTCGAGGTCGAGCAGGGCCAGATGAACCGCGAGGGTCTGCACCGTGTCGGCCCCGGTGACCAGCACGCAGCTCTGCGCGTCGACCGCCTCGACCGTGCCGACCGCGGGGTTGATCCGCTCGATCACCGCCCCCGCCGGCGCGTGCACGGTCACCCGCGCGTGGTGGCGCCAGGCCGCGCCCGACACCCGCCGGGAGACGTACGCCGCCACGTCCCCGCCCGGGACCTCGCGCGGGGCGAACCGTGGCCCGGTCGGCGTACGGGGCACGATCCGGTCGGCCCTGAAGGTCCGCCAGTCCTCGCGCTCGACGTCCCACGCCACCAGGTACCAGCGCCGCCCCCAGTTCACCGCCCGGTACGGCTCCACGACCCGACGGGTGGCCGAACCCGCGTGGTCCAGGTAGTCGAACCGCAGCCGCTCGCGGTCGCGGCAGGCGGAGACCAGCACGCTCAGCACGTCCGCCGACACCGTCGGGACCGGTCGGTCCGCCGGTACGGCCACGGTGTAGGCGGCCAGGGCCCGCACCCGCCGCCGGAGCCGCGAGGGCAGCACCTGCTCCAGCTTGCCCAGCGCCCGCAGTGCGGTCTCCTCCGCACCGGGTACGGCCCCCTGCGCCGCGGTGCGCAGCGCGACCGTCACCGCGACGGCCTCCTCGTCGTCGAGGAGCAGCGGAGGCATGGCCGCCCCGGCCCCCAGCCGGTACCCACCCGTGGTTCCGCGCGTGGCGTCCACGGGATAGCCCAGCTCGCGCAGCCGGTCGACGTCGTTGCGGACGGTACGGCCGCTCACCCCGAGGCGCTCGGCCAGTTCGGATCCCGGCCACGCCCTCGGAGTCTGCAGGAGGGACAGCAGGCGCAGCAGTCGTGCGGAGGTATCGAGCATGAAGCTCACCCTCCCGATTCATTAGGAACGGGTCGTGCCTATATCGAGAATATCGTCCTACCCATGGAGAACAGCAGCAACACCGACGCCCGGATCCACCCGTTCCGCATCGACGTTCCGCAGGACGAGCTCGACGACCTGCGCGCCCGCCTCGCCCGCACCCGCTGGAGCAGCGAGATCCCCGGCACCGGCTGGAGCCGGGGCGTGCCCACCGACTACCTCAAGGCCCTGGCCGCGTACTGGGCCGACGGCTTCGACTGGCGCGAGGCGGAGGCGGAGCTCAACGAGTTCCCCCAGTTCACCACCGGGATCGACGGCCAGGACATCCACTTCCTCCACGTCCCCTCGCAGAACCCGGCGGCCGTCCCCCTGCTCCTGCTCCACGACTGGCCGTGCTCGTTCGTCCAGTTCACCGACGTCGTCACACCGCTCGCGGAGCACTTCCACGTCGTCGTGACCTCCACCCCCGGCACCGGCTTCTCCGGCCCGCTCGCCGGGGCGGGCTGGAACACCGGCCGCATCGCGGGCGCGTTCGTCGAGCTCATGGCCCGGCTCGGGTACGACTCCTACGGCGTCCAGGGCACGGGCGGCGGCGCCTGGATCGCCGCCGAGATGGGGCGCCGGGCTCCCGACCGGATCATCGGCGTCCACGTCAACGGCCTGGTCACCTTCCCGTCCGGGGACCCCGCCGAACTCGAGGGTCTGACCGCGTCCGAGCAGGAGCGCCTCGCCCGGCTCGAGGACTTCCAGCAGGACAAGATGGGCTTCGTCGCCATCCAGTCCACCCGCCCGCACACCCTCGCCCACGGCCTGCACGACTCACCCGTCGGCCAACTGGCCTGGATCGCCGAGAAGTTCAAGGAGTGGACGGACCCCGCCTCCGAGCTCCCCGAGGACGCCGTGGGCCGCGACCGGCTGCTCACCAACATCAGCCTCTACTGGTTCACCGGCACGGCCGGCTCCTCGGCGAACCTCTACTACGAATCGGGCCACGACCCGAGCGCCTGGTCCCCCAAGCCGCGCGGCACCGTCCCGACCGGCGTGGCCGTGGCCCTGCCCACCGACATCGCCATCCGCCGCTTCGCCGAGCGGGACCACCACATCACCCACTGGACGGAACTGGACCGGGGCGGCAACTTCCTCTCGATGGAGCAGCCCGAAGCCTTCGTCGAGGACGTCCGCGCCTTCTTCGCCGCGCCCGGAGCCTGAAACGACACATGGCAAGGAGGGGTAACCACTCCTTGCCACTCTCAAGATATAGCGCACAGGGGGGCTTGCGGCAAGGCCCCACTCCTCCCGCAGAATCACTCGCTGAAGCCCGGACCTGCGGAAATGAGAACCTTGATGATCGACGTGATCGTTGTCGGCGGCGGACCGACCGGTCTGATGCTGGCCGCCGAACTGCGCCTGCACGAGGTGCGCGTCGTCGTGCTGGAGAAGCTGACCGAGCCGACCGAGCAGTCCCGCGGCCAGGGTCTGCACGCGCGCAGCGTCGAAATGATGGACCAGCGCGGCCTGCTGGACCGGTTCCTCGCGGTCAGCGAGAAGTTCCAGGTCGGCGGCCTCTTCGGCGGCATCATGAAGCCGTGGCCGGACCAGCTGGACACGGCCCACCCGTACGGCGTCGCCACTCCGCAGCCGGTCACCGAGCGACTGCTGAACGAGCGCGCCCTCGAACTCGGCACCGAGATCCGGCGCGGCTGCGAAGTGGTGGGCCTGAGCCAGGACGACGACGGGGTCGGCGTGGAGCTGGCGGACGGCACCAGGCTCCGCTCGCGCTACCTCGTCGGCTGCGACGGCGGCCGCAGTACGGTCCGCAAGCTGCTCGGCGTCGACTTCCCCGGCCAGGCCGCCACGGTCGAGACCCTGCTGGGCGAGATGGAGGTGACCGAAGACCCGGCGGTGATCGCCGCCGCCGTGAAGGAGGTCAACAAGACCCAGATCCGCTTCGGCGTCGTCCCCACCCAGGGCGGCCTGTGCCGCGTGATCGTGCCCGCCGACGGCGTGTCCGAGGACCGTACGGCCGAACCGACCCTCGAGGAGTTCAAGCAGCGGCTGCGCGCCTTCGCGGGCACCGACTTCGGCGTGCACTCGCCCCGCTGGCTCTCCCGCTTCGGCGACGCCACCCGCCAGGCCGAGCGCTACCGGGTCGGCCGGGTCCTCCTGGCCGGCGACGCGGCCCACATCCACCCCCCGACCGGCGGCCAGGGCCTCAACCTCGGCGTGCAGGACGCCTTCAACCTCGGCTGGAAACTGGCCGCCGCGGTCGACGGCTGGGCCCCGGAAGGCCTTCTCGACACCTACGAGTCCGAACGCCACCCGGTGGGCGCCGCCGTACTGGACAACACCCGCGCGCAGATCACGCTGATGGGCGGCGAACCGGGCCCGACCGCCCTGCGGGCGCTGTTCTCGAAGCTGATGGACTTCGAGGAGGTCAACCGGTACGTGACCGGCATGATCACCGCGGTCGAGATCCGCTACGACTTCGGTGAGGGCTCCGACCTCCTCGGCCGCCGCATGCGGGACGTCGAACTGAAGCAGGGACGCCTGTACTCCCTCATGCACGAAGGCCGCGGACTCCTCCTCGACGGGACGGGCCGCCTCTCGGTGGAGGGCTGGGCGGACCGCGTGGACCACGTCGCGCACGTCACGGAGGACCCGACCACCCTGCCCGCTCCCGCGATCCTCCTCCGCCCGGACGGCCACGTCGCGTGGACCGGCGACTCCCAGGAGGACCTCCTCACCCACCTCCCCACCTGGTTCGGAGCCCCCGCCGACCAGCAGCCGGCCGCCCCGGACCACTGAGCGGGCCGCCCCGGCGCCCCCCTCCCCGAGCCGGCCGCCTCGCCCCCCCCGTGGCAGGGCGGCTGGCTCCCGGATCCGGCCGGACACAACCCTCTTGCCGCGGGGCGAATAACGCTGTTATTTTTCTAACACGACGTTTTCACGACGACAGCGGGGGTTGGGATGCACACCACGCACGGCACGCACACCACGCACGGCACACACGTCACGATCCTGGACGACGGCAGGGAAACGACCGTGGCGGCCCGGACCGACCCGGCGGGCCGGATCCTCCTCACCCCCGAGGCGGCCGAACGCGCTCTCGGCTGGGTCCGCACACCGCACGGCTGGTGCCAGGGCGAGCTGTGCGTCCCGTCGTCCGTCGCCGCGAGGGCCGAACACGGGGGCCTGCTCGACCCGGTGGCCTTCGCCGAGATCCTCGACCGCCCGGTCGCGACCGACACCGCGGTCATCGCCCTGGGCGCCTGCGCCGGGGAACGCTCGAGTGCCCTCGCCGGCGAAACCGCACCGGACTTCACCCTCCCCGACGTCGCCGGGATCCCGCACTCGCTGAGCGACCTGCGCGGCCGCAAGGTCGCCCTGGTCTTCTGGGGGTCGTGGTGCGGCTGCCGCTACGACCTCCCCGAGTGGGAGCGCCGCCACGCCGCGCTGGCCGAACACGGCTTCAGCGTCCTCAGCGTGGCGGTCGACCGCCGCGTCGCCGACGCCGCGCCCTGGATCGCCGAGGCCGCCGTCACCCACCCCGCGGTTATCGACACCGACGGAACGGTCTGCGACCTCTACGACGTCCTGAACGTCCCCACGGTCCTGTGGATCGACGAAGCGGGCCGGATCGCCCGCCCCCAGGACACGCAGTTCGCGACGGACCTGTTCCGCGACCTCTCCGGCCTGGACTCCGCCGCCGCGCTCGCCGCACTCGACCGCTGGGTCCGCACGGGCGACAGCGGCCTGTCCGACGCGGAGGTCGCCCGCCACACCCGCCGGGCCACGGCCGGCCGGCAGTCGGCCCGCACCGAGGCGGCCCTGGCCCTGTGGCTCCACCGCAACGGCCGCACGGCAGCCGCCGAGGAACACTTCGCACGGGCCGAGGAGCTGGCCCCGGAGGACCTGACCATCTGGCGCGGAACCATGCCGCTGCGCGGCCTGGACCCGATGGGCGACGCGTACTTCACCAAGCGCGCCGCCCTCACCGAGGCCGGCATCCCGATCTACCGCCCCCTCGGCGACCGGCGCCCGGCATGACCGGCGCCCTCTACACCCGAGCTCAGGCCCAGGGTCAGGAAGCACTCCGCGCGGCCCTCCTCGACCTGGCCGCCCAACTCCTCGCCGCGGAAGGCCCGGCCGCGCTGACGATGCGCCGCATCGCCGCCGCCGCCGGCTGCTCGACCACGGTCCTCTACCGCCACTTCGGCGCGAAGGACGGCATCGCCGAAGCCCTGTACCGGGAAGGCTTCACCCGCCTCCGCCACCGCCTGGAGTCCGTCGCCCCCTCCGTCGACCCACCCGCGTACCTGGCGGCCCTCGGCCGCGCCTACCGCGAGAACGCCCTCGCCGAACGCAACCTCTACCAGGTCATGTTCGCCGGCCTCATCCCCGGCTTCACCCCCACCGAGGAGTCCCGCTCCCTCGCCGCCGCCAGCCTGGACGTCCTGCGCGAAGCCGTCCGGTCCTGTGCCGCGGCCGGCGTCTTCCGCCCCGACGTGGACGCCGACGAGGTCACGGACACCATCTGGGCAGCGGCCCACGGCTCGATCAGCCTCGAACTGACCGGCCACTTCCCCGAAGGGGTCGCGGAACACCGCTACCGCACCCTCACCGGCGCGGTGGTGGCCGCGTACCTCTCCGCCGGCCCTCCGGCGGGGGACGCCGCCGCGGACGGGCCCGCCGGGTAGCCGGGGCGCCCGCCCGTCAGCCGGCGGCCGCCCCGCGCGTCCGCCGGCACCCAGCGGCGCGGGGGCCCGCCCCTGTCAGGGTGCGCCAGTGGCCGGCGACCCGCCCACGGAGTCCGGGCCGCCCACGACGTTTGGGCCGCCCACGGCGTCCGGCCCGCCCACGGTGACGCGGCCCGGCGGAGCCTCGACCCTCGTGTGCAGGATCTCGCGGGCCTGTTCCGCGGCACGGGTGATGCTCTCGTTGACGAAGTCGACGAAGCGGGCGATGTTCTCGAGACGAGAGGCGGCCGGGGTGTCGGGGCCGAGGACGGTGACGCCCTCCCGCGCGGTCTCGACGAGCAGGGTGGTGGCCCGGACGCTGGCGATCATCGACTGGTACCAGACGTCGTCGTCGACGACGTAGCGCTCGCGGCGGCCCTCGTCGCGTTCCCGGCGGACGAGACCCTGGCCCTCGAGGAACGCGATCGCCTTGGAGACGGACGCCGGGCTGACCTGGAGGCGCCGGACGAGTTCGGACGCGGTGAGGCTGCCCGCGTCGGTGGTGTAGAGGCAGACCAGCACCCGGGCCATCATCTTGGGCGTGCCCGCCTGTATGAGGACGGTGGTGAACGTCTCCTCGTACGCCCGCACGGCCTCCGCGTCCCGTCCGTGCTCCTGCGGGGGCGGCTGCGGCCCCCGGGGCGCGGCCTGCCCACGCCGCTGGGTACGCGCTTCCGTCGCGCGGTGGGCCAGATCGGCGCGGTAGCCGGTGGGGCCGCCGTTGCGCATGACCTCGCGCGTGACCGTCGAGGTCGGACGATCGAGGCGTCTGCCGATCTCCGCGTAGGTGAGGCCGTCGGCCAGCCCCAGCGCGATCTGCCGGCGTTCCTGCTGGGTGAGCCTGCCTCCCGGCATCATCGGTCTCCTTCGTCTCCGTGAGCCTCGAGCATAGCGTTCACCTACAGTTCATTGCAACGATCACCCTGCTCTCGTTGCATTCGCCTCGAGGATCGTCGCAACGATTAGACGCCCCTCACCTGCGAAAACAACAATCATACGCAACGAACTTCTTGTCGAGCTTTGGAATGCAACGTAGCGTTTCGGTCATCGGAAACGACGACTCGCAGGAGAAGACGATGCAGAACAAGTTCACCACCCCCGCCCCGATCGCCGCCGTCCTCGACATCCCCGCAGGACGCATCCGGTTCATCGCAGCCGACCGCGCCGACACCACGGTCGAGGTCCTGCCGGCGGACGCCGCGCAGGGCCGGGACGTCCGGGCGGCGGAGCAGACCACGGTCGATTACCGCGACGGCGTCCTGCGGATCGAGGCCTCACCCGCGAAGAACCGGATCCTCGGCAGCTCGGGCCGCGTCGAGGTGACGGTCCAGCTGCCCGCCGGCTCCCGCGTCGAGGCGAAGGCGGCCGCCGCCGAACTGCGGGGAGTCGGACGTCTCGGCGACGTCACCTTCGAGGGAGCCCAGGGCGCGGTCAAGCTCGACGAGACCGCGAGCGCCCGCCTCACCCTCCTCGCCGGCGACGTCTCGGTCGGCCGCCTCGGCGGCCCCGCGGAGATCAGCACCCAGAAGGGCGACCTCCGCATCACCGAAGCCATGGGCGGAACGGTCACACTGCGCACCGAGCACGGCGCGATCTCGGTCGGCGCCGCCCGCGGAGCCTCCGCCACCCTGGACGCCGACACCGCCTACGGCCGGATCCACAACGCGCTCCGCAACACCGACGGCGCCGCCGCCGGCCTGAACATCCACGCGACCACGTCCTACGGCGACATCACCGCCCGCAGTCTCTGAGACGCGCCCGGCCCCAAGGGCCCGCCGGAACCAGGAGGAGGTGCGCAGCCGCACCTCCTCCACCCCCACCGCCCCACTTCTCACCCAGGAGAAACAGAACCGTGTCACTCAGCCGATCCGCCGGAACCACCGCCATGGTGCCGATCGAGGACACCGCACTCGCCGTCACCGACACCGGCGGCCCCGGCCGCCCCGTGGTCTACCTCAACGGCTCGTACGCCGACCAGTCGCACTGGCGGCGCGTCATCGCCGAACTCGGCGAGGACTACCGGCACATCACCTACGACGAGCGCGCCCGCGGCAGATCCGGGCGCGCCACGGACTACTCGTTCGAGGCGTGCCTGCGTGATCTCGACGCCGTCCTCACCGCCAGGAACGTGGACCGGCCCATCCTGGTGGGCTGGTCCTACGGGGCCATGATCGCCGTGCACTGGGCCGCCCGGAACCCGGACCGCGTCCTCGGGCTGGTCTCCGTGGACGGCGCCCTGCCGCACGAGTGGCTCGACGACGCGGGCCGGGAGCAGATCCGCACGCTCTTCCGCCGGCTCAGCCCGCTGTTCCCCCTCGCCCGCCCGCTCGGCCTGGCCGCGCGCATGAGCGCGGCGCAGCACGCCGAGATCAACATCGAGGCCAACGAACTGTGCGCGCCCGCCGCCCTCGACCCCGTCCTCGACCGCCTGACCGTCCCGGCCCGGTACGTACTCGCCACCGGCGGCAACCTCGGCGGCGAAGCGGACCTGATGGAGAAGATCCGCGCCAACCTCGACCCGGCCCTCGTCCGCAACCCGAACATCCGGGTCAGCGCCAAGGTCCCGAGCAACCACTCCAAGATCCTGCGCAAGGACTTCCGGGCCGTCGCCGACGCCGTACGGGCCCTCACCGCCGACGAGTCCGCCTGACGGTGCCCGAACCCCAGGTCCGGGCCCCCGGACAACTCCTCGGGAATCCTCCGTGGACACACGGCGCTTCGGGGTACACGACCCGCCATGGCACCGAAGCGCGAACTCCTCACGTCCTTGCGGGCCGCACGCCAGCTGCGCCGGGTCCGCTCCCTCTACCTGTCCGGAACCCTGCTCTGGGCGGCTGCCGCCGCCTGGGCCGGATGGCTGGACCCGGGCAGCCGGCAGATGTGGGTCTCCGTCCTCCTCCTGACCGTCTTCACCGGCCTGCTGGTCACCGCGTCCGCGTGGTTGCGGAACCTCCGGTCCGCTCCCCGCCCCGCCCACCACGCCGCACCGCGCCGGACCGCCACCCCCGCCTGACGCACGTGCGGGGCGCCGGCCGGCGGGAGGGCCCGCCCCGAGCCCGCGCAGCAGACCGCTCCTCCGCACGCGGGTGTTAGCTTCCTTCCCGTGACGGAGTACCAGGAGCAGACGAGGGCGGCCTATGACGGGGTCGTCGAGCTGTACGCGTCGCTGTTCGCCGACCGGCTGGAGACGCGCCCGTTCGCACGGTCCATGATCGGTACCTTCGCCGAACTGGTGCGCGGGACGGGCAACCCGTGGGCAGCCGACGTCGGGTGCGGACCCGGACATCTCACGGCCATGCTGCACGACCTGGGGCTGGACGCCTTCGGGCTCGACCTCTCCCCGGCCATGGTGGCCCACGCCCGGCGGGCCCATCCGGCGGTGCGGTTCGACGAGGCGCGCATGGAGGCCCTGCCGGTCGACGACGGCGCGCTCGGCGGCGTCCTGGCCCACTACTCGATGATCCATACCCCGCCCCGGGACCTCCCCGCGCTGCTCGCCGAGCAGGTACGCGTCCTCGCGCCCGGCGGCCTGCTCCTGGTCTCGTTCTTCGCGACCGAGGGCCCGGAGCCGATCCGCTTCGACCACAAGGTGACGCCCGCCTACAGCTGGCCGGCGGACCGCTTCGCCGAGCTGCTGGCCGAGGCCGGGCTCGACACGTTCGCCCGGCTGCTCCACGACCCGGCCTCCGAGCGGGGTTTCCTGGACGCCCACGTGATGGCCCGCCGCCGCTAGGCAGCCCCTTCCGGACCTTGTCGGCCGAGCCCGCGGTGTCCGGTGCCGTGCGGGGCGGGGCCGAGGAGCGCCCGGCCCCTCGGTGGGGCTGGCCCCGCCGGGCACGAGACCGACAGCACCTGAGCACGATTATCTCTCCACCACGCCCCCAGAAATCTATGACGGCCAGAGTAGACATCCGGCGGTGAGGTGGGTATGGTTTCTCTCGTAACGCAGAGAGACCGCAGGGCCTGGCAGACACGAACTGCCGGGCAGCAGTACGAGTAGTCGCAGTACGCAGGACGGTGCGGTGGTGGAGTGTCGAAGCCAGAGTGGTTGCAGGACGGCGACGGGACTGGCGACCGGACCGGGTGGCCCGCAGTGATCAGGGGCCGCCGTGAGCAGTACCGCAGTTCCCAGTGGTAGGTGCAGTACCCGCAGTGAAGTGAAGTGAGTGGTACCTCGGTGAAGGCGTCGGCTGCGGGCGCGCGCACCGGGAGGTTCGGCAGTGGGGTTCTAAGCCAGAGCAGACGCACGATGGGCGACGGGGCTGGCTGCCGAAGACGTGGCGCTTCCACAGGTCACCAGCAGTACGCAACACCAGCAGTGCAGTAGGGCAGTACCCGCGTTGCAGTAGTTCAGCGTTGCCGTAGTTCGCAGTATCAGCAGTACGCAGTCCCCCCGTTTGGTAAGTGAGTGATCCAGAGGGAAGAACGGAGGAGTTGAGCGCCATCAGGATCGCCCGGGCGGAAGTCTGAGTCCGGGTACCGCAGGACATCGTGAGTGAGGTGGTCTCCGGTCAAGCAACCGCGATCCCCGCACCCCCGACAAAGTTGAGCTCAGGTCGGGTGGGCGGAAACAGAAGGCCGGCGCGGCATCAGGGCCGGCAGATGGTGTAGCAGTTCCTTCGGGGCCCGGGTGCGCACACGCACCCGGGCCCCTCCGCATGCGCACAGCGCGGTGCGCGCCTCCACCACGGGCCGCGCCGCCGAACTCCTCGACACCACCCAGAACTGAACTTCCTGCGGGCCCTCGGCGAAGCCCGCCTCATCCCCCGCTGCGCTCCGAGGGCGGCCACCGCCGCTCCTCCCGCTACCAGCTCCGCATCGACGCCCGGGCCCGCGAGCTCCTCGACCACGGCGCCCTCGAGGCGGCCCGCCGCAGCCGCGACGATGACCGGGACCCGGTCATCGTCGCGGCACAGGGCTACTCGCCCTGGAGCCTGGCCAGGATCCACGCGCCGAGTTCCTCGGTCATCAGCGTGTGCCCCTCGTTCTCACTGGCGCACATGAAGGCGTCGAGCTCGCTGTCGGCGGGGTCGATCTTGCCGTAGAGCGTGTCGTGGTCGTCGATGTCACCGGCCGCCACCGCACTCACGCTCGGGACGAACGTGCTGGTGTTGTAGGTGAGCTCGGCCGGCTCGCCTTCGAGGAGCCCGGCCAGGAAGGCGGCGGTGCCGAAGTTGCCGGGGTGCCCCGGGAGGTTGTGCGCTTCGGGGAACAGGCCGCCCGGAGCGCCGTCGACGTCGGGCAGGCCGCTGGTGGTGATCGGGATCTCGGGGGCTCCGGCCTTCTTCAGGACGGCGACGACCTGGTCTCCCGTCCGCTGGGTGTCCAGACAGGTGCCCGTCAGCTCCGCACCGGTGGTGCGCATCGCCGTCACGCCGGCCGGGATGTTGTTCCCGGCGCCGGTGCCCGTCCCGTTTCCGACACCGAGCAGGCGTACGCCCTCGGGCCAGCCGCCGACCCGCTCGAGTTCGGCGAGGAAGTCGATGCGGGCCCGGTCCGGGCGGGCCTCGGCGCCGACGGTATCGATGTGCCAGCGCAGCAGTTCCCGGGCGGCCGGACTGTTGACCAGCACGGAGAAGCTGCCGAGGAGCTGGCCGAACCCCGGGATCGAACCCCAGTTGTCCTTCACCCAGTGCGCGAACGCCTGTACCCCGATGGGCAGCCAGGCGCCGCGATGAGGCGTGTCGTAGGAGAGGTAGGTCGAGGTCTGGGGGTCGTCACCGTCGTGCTGCATCTTCGCGAGGGCGTACCGCGTGACCAGCCCGCCCATGCTGAAACCACCGACCGTCAGCTTGGCGGTCCCTTCGCGGTCGGCGATCGCCTTCTCGATGCACTGGATCGCCACACCGGCATTGTCGATGATGGACGCGGACCGCTCGTCGAAGCCGAGGAGCACCAAGTCGAAGCCCGCCTCCCGCAGCTTGGAGACGAACGGGTACGCGCCGTTCTCCAAGGCGTTCCACAGGGCGTCGGGGTCGCTCTTCCCGGCCGAGAAGCCGTCGGAGAGGATCACCGGCTTCCTGACCCGGTTCTGGCCCGGCGTGCTGTAGAACACCCAGGCGGTCCCCCCTTCGAGAGGCCACGTGGCGTCCCATGCGGAAGTCCTCGGGTACACGGGCTGAGCGCCCGGCATCGCGTGGTCCCAGATGCTCACAACGGACATGGACATGATCCAGCTCCTCCGTCTCGGGGTGCGGCCGGGCTGTGCCACCCGTGAGGCCGCCGCTTTCAGGGCGAAAGCGGACCCATGATGGCGATGGCTCGGATCCCGCTGCCAGCGAATCCACACCACGTCACTCTTGCGACCCGAAGCCCTTTCCGCGCAGGTCACAGGGCTGATAGGGAAGAAACGATGATGCGGGCCCACCCTCCGGGGAGCATTCGGCCGGGCGTGAAACACAGCCGGGAGCCCCCTTCGAGCGCCCCCGTCAGGGAGGGAAAGCCACGTTTCGCTGATCGTCGGCCATCACCCCCAGGTCTAGGCTCGGCTCGTGGAACAGCCCGAGCAGCGCGCCGAAGGCGCAGGCCCGTTCACCACCCGGCTCACCTGGCACCGCCCCGGAGGGGAAACGGTGGTGTGGGAATCGCGGCCGGCGCGAAGGCGCGGATCGATGGCGGTCCACGGTCCCGAGGGCACGGTCACCACCTCCCCGACCGCCGACGCCACCACCCTCGACCGACTCCGAAGGCTCAACGCCCTCGCCTCCGCCGCGTTCTTCGCCGGGGGAGCACTCTTCGCCCTCGGCGCCGCCGTAGCCCAGCTCGGCTCGGGCGACGCAACGGAAAGCGCCTCGATCTACTTCGTGGGCGGCCTCCTCTTCAACGCCGGGGGCTACACCTCCCTCTTGCAGGTGCTGAACGCGCCGCGACACTCCCCCGGCGGAGGTGCGTTCCGCGCGGCCGGCTGGAGGTGGTGGGGATACGAGCCGATGCGCCTGGACTGGCTGAGCACCTTCGTCCTGTTCGTAGGGACGCTCGTCTTCGGCGTCAATCTCCTCGACTCGTTCCTACAGGGGCTCACGGCCGAGCAGACCAACCGGCTGATCTGGGCCCCCGACATGATCGGATGCCTGCTGTTCCTGATCTCCGGACACCTCGCGTTCGCCGAGATCTGCCATCGCCCCTGGCCCTGCCTCCGCTCACGCAGCCTCGGCTGGTGGATCGTCGCGGTGAACCAGTTCGGCTCGGGCCTCTTCATGATCTCCGCCCTGGCCGCATACACCCGCCCCACCACCGGAAGCCTGATCAACACCGGCATCGCCAACTGGGGAACACTGCTGGGCGCCCTGTGCTTCACGATCGGCGGCGCCCTCCAAGCCTTCGAACGCCCGTAAGCCCGCCCGCCCCAGCGGCACCAGCCCTCCTCGGAACGAGCCCCGGGGCCGGCGGCCCCAGCCCCAGCCCCGGCACCAGGATGAGGCTCACGGCGTTCGCGGCAGGACGTTCGGGTTGACGGAAGTTTGCGGAAAACCTTGCCTTCGCGTGCTCGACGTATGCGTCTGAGCCATGTCTATGATCATGGAGAAGGCCAAGGGGGAGGGCGGACATGCCGGGGGAGTTCGAAAGGGAGTGGGGCGCCTTCCGCGCTCGCGGGGCCGATCAGCAGGTGGGCACGCGGTTGAACGGGACGGGCGATCCGGCGGGGCCGCTGGCACCTGGGGGATCGGGGACCTTCGGGTCCACACCGGCTGAGAAGAACGCGGCGGCCAACACGATCGAGACCGAGCTGCAGCCGAAGACCAAGACGGCCACGGAGCACGCCGACGAGGCGACCAATGCCGCGGTGAAGGGCTTCGAGGGCTGGGACACCGCCCCGGGCCTGAAGAAGGTCGCGGACACGTGGGACAAACAAGTCATCGCGCTGATGGGCCGCCTCGGGTCCGAGAAGAGTGCCCTGCGCGGTACCTCGGGCTTGTTCGTGCGCAACGACATCGCTGTGGGCGATCAGCTCCGCCCGGTCGGCCGGTCCAAGCTCGACGGGCTCTAGGGGGAGCACGTGCTGACGTACTACGAAGTGATGACCACGGACCTCGGTTTGCTGACGACGGCCGCGGACAAGTGGGATTCCATGGCCGGCGAGCTGAAAAAGGTCGAGAGCCGTTACGGCGAGAGCGTCCAGAAGATCACCATGGGGCAGAGCTGGACCGGTATCAGTGTGGGCGTGGCCCATACGAGCTTCGCGGCGACCCGCTACGAGTACTCCGCGGCGCAGATCCAGGCGAAGGCCGTCGCAAGCCTCCTGCGCGACGCGCACAGCCAGTTCACCGAGCTGAAGAAGAGGCTCGAGTCCGCGCGGGACGACGCGATCACCAAGGGGGGCATGACGGTCTCGGAGCAGGGCCATGTCGCTTTCGACTACGCCAAGCTCTCCCCGTCCGAACGCAGCGCCTACCAGCATGATCAGGACGGCCAGGCCTCCATCCGCACCGCTGTCACCAAGTGGCAGCAACACATCGACGACAGCGTGAAGGCCGTCTCCGAAGCCGACCACGGTGTGAAGATCGCCCTCGAAGCCGTGGTCGTCGACAGCAACAAGGACGCCCTCGGCAAGGGCGACGACGAGACCCTCGCCGGCTTCAACGCCGGAGCACAGGGCGACATCGAAGTCTACGAAGCCCGCAACGCGGAGGACATCGCCACCCGCATCAACAGCGGCGAGAAGGTCTCGGAAGCCGACTACGCGGAGCTGGACCGCTCCTTCCGCGACAATGCCAAGCGGCCCGAGTTCAACCAGACGTTCCTCAACGGCATGGGCGCGCAGAACACCCTGAAGCTCACCAACACACTGAGCGACCACGCGTACGGTGACGACAAGGGCCACAAGCAGCGGTACCTGGACCTCCAGAAGGGCCTGGCCGGCTCCCTCTCCAACGCCATGCAGGACCCGCAGTCCGCGTTCTACAAGGACTTCCGTGAGCAGCTGAAGAAGGCGGGCGTCGAGAAGTTCGACCTCAAGGAAGCGGCGGAGGGCCCGAACACCATCAGCCGTGGCCACGGCCAGAAGGTCCGCGGTTACCAGAGCCTGGTCACGCTCATGCAGAGCGGCGACGGATACTCGGCACCGTTCATGCACGACCTCGCCGATGACATCCGCTCCGCGGAGGACAAGAAGCGCGGCGGCGACCCGAACGTCTGGGACCTGCAAGGCGACTTCAGCGGCAAGAACGGCGGCTGGTTCGCCAACGACCCCCTCGACGGGCTCCTCGGCATCATGTCCAAGGACCCCGCCGCCGCCACCTCGTATCTGGACCCGGGCCCGGACCACAAGAACGACAACCTCCAGTACCTGCTGAAGGACCGCGACTGGAAGTTCGACGACACGCCGGTCTGGCACGGCAACATCGAGACCCACAGCGACACGGAGAGCGAGGGCAAGGACGCCCGTACCGGTTTGGGCCTCCTCCTGGAATCCTCGACGACCGGCCATGCACCGCTCGGCCCGAACCAGGACCCCTGGCCCGCTACCCCGCACACCGAGAACCAGGCCCGGATCATGCACGACGTCATCGGTCAGCTCGGACCGGACCAGAGCGTGCACGAGAACATGCGCGAACCCCTCGCCCGCGCCCTGTCCTCGTACACCGCGGACACCCACGAGATCCTCGGAGGCCTGGACTCCAAGTACATCTCCGCGGCCGGCACCGGATATTTCCAGGACGGCGGCAACACCCACATGGCCGTGTCCCAGAAAGACCTCGTGCAGTTCATGCGGGGGCTCTCGGAGGACCCGGAAGCCTACGGCACCCTCCACAAGGCGGAGTCCCGGTACATCGACCTGACACTGGAACAGATCCCCAAGGGAGCCGAAGGTTCTGAGCTGTCCAACCCGATCAACAAGGCCGGCACCGCCCTGGGCGTGATGAGCTCCATCCGGGAAGACGTCATCAACGACGGCAGGATGGCCGGCTACAGCGAAGCGGACTGGAAGGCCAAGCTCGCCTACCACGTCATCGGCGGCGCGGTGACCCCCATGTACTTCACCACGGCCGGCGGTGTCTCCCTCGCCTTCGGTGACTCGATCCAGCGCGGCGTCGACACGTGGGCCTGGGAGTGGGGCAACCGGATGAAGGGGGAGATCGACGCCAAGGCCAACCCCCAGATCGCGGACGAGTACCTTTCCGTCAACACACAGGCGCCGATCCTGATCCGCGAGTGGGCCGACGACCGGGCGGACATCTCCGAGAGCGACGTCCAGGCCTACACCCGCGATGTACTCGAAGGGCGCGTCCGGGGCACCGAAACAGCACACAAGTACCTCACCGACACGACCAACTGATCCGCCGGTGAAGAATGGAAGTGGGACAGCCGTGACGGTGAGCACAAGGCGCCGAGCCGTGCCGGTGAAGGCATGGGCCGCTGCCGGAATATGTCTGGCACTCCTCGGCGGACTCGCCGCCTGGCTCCTCACCGGAAGAGAGGCAGCCGCCCCCTGCAACGGACTGCCCGAGGACACCGGGGTGCGGCAGTCCCTGGGGGCGAACCTCCGACCGGGCATGAGCTGTGCCGCCGTAGGCGAAGCCGTCGTGAAGGCGACCTCGGGGAACGAGCCCGGCCGCCACACCCAGGCACAGGCGCAAGCGATGAAGAACGTACTGTTCGCCCTCGCGTTCGAGCACCCGCGGGAGCTCGCCCTCGACCCAGCGCTCCGCTCACCCCTGGCCAACGCTCTGGCCGACTACGCGCCCGATCTGCACGCCATGCTCGCCGGCCTCGACAGCCAGTACGTTCTCCAGGCGGGCCGCGACGCCCCGCCCTGGGAAGCCGACGGCACCTACCACCTCTCGGTCTACACCAACGTCCTCAGGGAAACGGTGCGCGCGGTTGCCGAGGACCCCGCCGCCTACGCCCTGCTGCGCATGACGGAGACCCGGACGGCGGCCCAGCACCTCGTCGATGTCCCCGCCGACGCCACGGGCCACGCGTTCACCGCCCCGCCGACGACGAACGCGCGCGCGTTCGGCATCCTGGACGGCATCGCGAACGCCGTCACCCATGGTCAGGACAAGGACCAGGCCCAGAAGTGGCGCCGAACCGTCATGGACCGCCTCCTCGACGAGCCGGCCACCCCGAAGACCTACCGCGAAGATCCGGCCGCCTACCTCACCGCCACCTGGATCAACGACCTGAAGGACACCCCGGACAAGGACCGGCCGGACCGTCTGCGTACTCAGGGAATCGACATGGCCCGCACATGGACACGGGAACGCACCACGGAGGAGCAGACCCGCCAGGCCCTGCTGGCCGAGGTGGACGGCAGCCAACTCAGCGCCTACCGCGAGATCAAGCCCTGACCCCACCGTGCCCGGGGTCCCCCGGCGCCCCCACGGCCCCCCCACCTACCACCGCGGCCGCCTCGCGCGGGAGTTCGTGGCGGGAGCGCCCGGGGTCCCGGACGCTCCCGCCACCGTTCTCAGAGGACTGCGTCCACGGCTGCGTTCACCGCCGCGGTCCCGGCTGTGCTCGTGAGGCCTTTGAGCAGTGCTGACAGCCACGGCCGGGAGCGGCGGGTGCGCTTGGTCCGGGTGCGGGCCGGTGTGCTGGCGGCCGCCGCGGTGGCCGGCTCGGGGACGTGCGGCTCCGGCTTCTCGGTGGCCGCGGGGCGGATGCCTGGTACCGGCATTGGCATCAGTACGGGCTCGGTCCCGGGCCGGTGCTCGGGCAGGGTGATCACGTTGGCCAGGGCGGTCTTGGTGCGGTGGAGGTCCTCCTCGAGTGCGGTCAGGCGCTGGTGCATGTCGTGGCCGGCGGTGCCGTTGCGGACGGCCTCGATGCGGTCCCAGGCCGCGAGCCAGAGCATGACCTCGGATTCCTTGGTCACCCCGCAGGCCCGGACGAAGTCGGCGAGGAAGTCCCGGCGGCAGTGCCGTGTTCCGTTGAGTACCGCGCCCAGGGTGCTGCGCGGCAGGAGGGTGACGGTGCTGCCGACGGGGACGGCCCGCAGCCCCAGTTCCCGCAGTGACGGGTTCCCGGCCCGCAGGCGCAGCGCGCGCAGCGCGCGCAGCAGGTCGGCGGGCTCGCAGATGTACTGGGGTGCCATCGCCGGGCGGCGCGGCAGGGTGCTGGCCTTGCCCGGGGCGGGAGCCCCGGCGGCTTTGGTCCACAGCCGTCTGGCCTCGGCGGTGTTGCCGCCGCAGGCCTTGGTGTAGGCCTCGACGACGGGCCAGGCCGGGATGGACGGGCGGCGCCCGGAAATGCGGACCAGTTCGGCCCGGTACAGGGTGCTGCGGGAGGTGGGCATGCCCACCCGTTGGGTTCGGATCGCCACCTGGCTGATGGTGAGGCCCGAGGCCTGGCGCAGTGACAACAGCCACTGCGCCAGGCCTCGGGCACTTTGCTCAGCCAGGGCGCTGTTGATGCGCCCCACCGCGGTCCCCTAGGAGGCCTGGCGGCGGGTGGTGAGCGTGTCGACCAGCCGGCGGATCAGCTCGATGGCGAGCAGGCCTCCGACGGCGATGACGGTGATGACGGTGTCCACCGGCATCCCGTACACGGTGAGTGCGGCGGTGAGGAGGATGACGATGACCACGATGATCGTGGCGGGTACCGGGACCAGGGTCCCGGTACTCGTCGTCGGAGCCTCCACACACGCGGCTGCGAGCGCGGTCTTCTTCTTCAACTGCATCTCCTGGGTTCGTTACCACTCGACAGGTCCACCAGACGACCGACGGCCTTGCAGGACCGAAGGTCATAGACCTTCACAAAGCGTGGATCCCCCTCCATATGTGCGTCCAGCCGCTCGCGGAGCGCCGTTTCATCTTGTCCCACTGGAAGTTGAGACGGCGTCAGCACGATTTCCCCAGGTCAGCGGTACTACCACCCGGCCGTGCTTGCGCCGAAAACGGTCCGATTCCCACGTGCGGAGGCCAACGAGCCTTGTCCCGCCCGGAGAGAACGGACGATCCTTCGAGTCATCAGCCCGAACCGACCGGGCCCCACGGAGGGAGAGAAGGCGATGAACGTCATGACCCCGGACAACAACACCTGCGGACTGCCGTCGTCGCCCGCACCGCTCTGCGCCGGCCCCGGTCCCGTCCCTGGCCCGGTGAGCGCCCTCGCACTGCCGTGGAGCTCCTGCGCGCGGCCCTGGCCCGGGTTACTCCGCGCATCTCCCGGATGACTCCCGGAGCCACACACGCATGCCGGCAGGCCCGGCATGGTCTGTGACGTGGGGAACCATGTCTTCCGTCCCAGGGGGAAGTCTCGGACGCGATCGTCGACCAGGTCCGTCCGTCCGGGATGAATCCCGAGCCGCGTCCGTATGCCCCGCAACTCAGGCATGTCCGGGACGTGGCGAACCATGTCCGCCCCCAGGGCGGACCTCTCAGACGCGGTCTCCCCGGGCCGTTGCCACTCGACACCAACAGGGGAAACAGGCCGGATCCCGTTGCAGCGGGAAGCCGGCCCCGGGTGCAGCCCACCGGCTGCACCCAGAGCTTTGAAAGACGGGAAGGACCACAGGCCGAGCACGGCTTCCGTCCCGAAGAACGCCGGCGGGCACACCCCACCCTGCCCTCGGCCTCGTCCCACACCACCAGCGGACGTCCCACGTCCCAGGGCCCGAAGCCATCGTGGAACGCGCCGTCAGGGGTCCGCCCCTCGCCCCACCCAGCGGCTCCCCCGCGGCGGGCGAGGGTGGCCACCTGGTCCGGGTGCACATCGGGGAACTCGACGTCCCCGCCGAGGTACACCAGCAGACCGGCGCGGACCAGGGGCCGACCTCGGAGGCCGTCACCCGGGGGCGGCAGGGCGAGAGCGGCACCCCCAACGCCCCTGTCAGCCGCTCCCTGCGTGGGCCGGTGGGGGCCGGGATGGCGGCCGCGCCGCGCGTCTCTCCGACCTGGCCGCCCTCCCGGACCGGCACGCCCCCCCACCGGGCGTACGACGGCGCCGCCGACGCGCCAGAGGGCCGGCGGGGCGCCTATGGCGTCCTGGCCGGAAAGTCCGTCCTCTTCATCGCCCCAGGACGGCAGCGCGCACCTGAGCTTTCCCCGGATGCTCCAGACAGTCCCGCCAGCACGGTCCGCCCGGCTGGGCCGAGCAGAACTTCTGCGTCTGCGCGCAGCGCGCCGCCGGGGTGGCGGGGCTGGCAGTTCCTCCACCGCCAGTGCCCCAGCACGGAGCCGGACTCCTGGCCGTAGCGGGTGGCGATCCGGGAGAGCAGCGACCAGGTCGTCTCGTCGGCGACGGCTGCGACGTGGAAGGGCCTCATCCGCTGCACCGTAGGTTCGTGGGGTACTGCGAGCTTGCAGACTCGATGCCCAACCTGCCCCTGAGCGATGCCCTTTGCTGCGTGGTCTTGGCTTCTCTGGCTTCGCGGGTGCGGCTCGCCGTATTTGGGCAGGGTCCGGCTCAGCCGAGTCCGGGTCTTCGTTCGTAGCGGAGGCACCAGCTGGCTCCTCAACGCTTCTCGTGACCGTCCGGGGATGCGTTCGTACCGTGTCCACCAGCGGGTTTCCCTGCCGCTGAACCGTGGGGGGATCCATGGGGGGACGCCAGGTCGGGGAACCATCGGGGGAAGTCAAAGCGGGGAACCATGGGGGGAAGAGGTTCAGGCTGCGGGTTCGCGTTGTACCTGTTCAGAGCCTGTTTCTCGGCTGGTGAGTGCACAGACTTTCTCTATGGGGGCGGGGTGGCTGGGGGCCTGGGCGGCCGGGCCGGCTGCTGCGCACGGGCTCTTGAGAACGCGAAAGCGTCGGCGTTGCCGTGGCTATTGAACGGGCGCCGGGGGTGGGCTAGGTCCGGTTGCCGGCGGAAGCACTGGGATTCATTGAATGGGACTCGGGCTGGGCGCCTGGATGGTGACGCCGTCCGGGGTTGCGCCGCTTGGTGCGTGGTCCAGCACGGTGCCGCCATGCGGAAATCCCGCAGCACTCCGGAAGGACACCACCGTCATGACCACGCTCCCGACCGACTCCCAGCCGCAGCAGCCGTCCGCCCGGCGCCGGTTCGCTCCGCTGCTCCTGGCCCTGGGCTACCTCGCCCTGGCGGGCACCGTCGCGGCCGCCACGTACGTGGTGCCGGCCTTGGGCGACTCCCTCCAGACCGGGCTCGCTGCGGTCACGGTTGCCGCGAGCCTGCGCCCCGTCCGCGTGGTCGTCGTCCAGGACGGCGGCCCTGCCGGTGCCGGCCCCGCCTAGGCGCGGGCGCCGCCAGTGCCGAGGATCCGCCGCTGCGGCTGCAGGGCGGCCTCTGGCGCCGGTTCCTCGGTGGCGGGTACCACCGGGGCCGGGGCGGCGAGTTCGGCCGCCAGACGGCCACGGCGTACCGGCCCGTCCGGGGTGGGGGCTTGGCGGGGTCCGGTGCCCAGGGGGCGGCGCTGATCATCCACCTGCACAGTCTCCGCCCACGCTCCGATCTCTGGAGCAGTGGGCTGCCTGCGGGCGCGGGGCGCGGGGGCAGGTCGGCCGTCTTGGGCGTCAGACATGGCCGGCTAGTCGTTGCCGCGTCCTGCGGAGGTGATCACGGCGACGAGGACGAGGAGGCTGACGGCGAGGGTGGTGACCTGCTGGGCCTCCCAACCCTGCTGGATGGCCAGGACGGTGATGGCGACCACCGCGTAGGGCCAGGAACGGCGCGGGGGCTGGGTGGTGTTGGGGCTGGTCACGACGGGCCTCCTGTGATCGTCTGATCGGGTGGAGGTCTCACCGTCTTCGATGGTGTGATTGTCCGCTGCGGGTGATGACTGTCCTCGCAGGTGGGGGCCGAAGATCGGGAAGAATCCCTGGGTTGTTCCTGGGGACAACAGGATGCGGGGGAGCCATGGGGCGACCGCTGGGTGCGTTACGGGGCCGGACCGAGCAGGCGAACGAGCTGGCCGTGTGGCTGCGCAAAGTGACGCTGGGCAAGGCGGTCCGGAAGCTTGAGGAGGACTTCGCCTACAGCACGACCTCGTGGAGTGAGTTCCGCAGCGGCAGCCGCCTTCCGTCGGAGGAGCTCCTCAAGGCCGTGGTCGAGCGTTACGTGGCAGATCCGGAGATGCGCGTCCGCCAGGAGACGCAGGGGCTGCGTCTCCTGGCCGACGCGAAGAAGGCCGAGGCGGCCCTGGGGGATACCGCGGCCCCGCCGCCGTCGGCCCCGCTGCCGGTGCCCGTGGTGAGGGGAACCGACGAGGTCACCAAAGCGCTGCTGCGCCTGGACGACGCACGGATGCGGCAGATCGAGGCCCTCGAGAAGCTGGCCTCCTCCGAACGCCGGCGGGCACAGCTGGAGAACATGGTCTCCGTCCTCCAGGAACGCTGCACCGTGCTGGAAGTGGAGCGGGACCGGGCCCGCGAGGACGTACGCGCCGAGCTGGAGAGCGAACTGCAGATCTCCCGGGAGTACCGGCGCCAGGCCGACGAGAAGCTGGAACACGCCCGCCGGGCGGAAGAGAAGGCCTACCAGCTCCGCCTCGCCGCCGAACAGCAGGTCGCACGCGAGCGCCTCGCCGTGAACCGCATCGACGAGCAGACGACCGACAGCGCTCCGAAGCCTTCGGCCACCGGGCCGGAGCATCTCGGGTTTCCGCGGTTGGAGCAGATCCGCGACGTCCTCGAGGCCGCCCAAGAGCAGCTGGAGGTCCAGGACGACGAACTCGACGACCTGGAGGAGCTGATCGGCCTCGACCCCGCACCGCAGGACGCCCCCCTCAGCCGGCCGGCGTCGCGGACAGTCCCGGAACAATCCGGGAACGCCCAGGGACCGGATCTCATGGTTGTCCCGGAACAACCACGGGACAACCCACAGGATCCGACCAGACAGCGCCCGGTCCCCGACCCGCCCGACATGCCGTCCCCGCCGTCCGAGGGCTACAAGTCCCTGGTGCAGCAGCTCGCCGAAACTGCCACTACCCCAGAAGACCTGGAAGCCGCCCTGCAAGAGCTACGGCAGAGGGCTGGCGGTACCGCAACGTGGCCGACAACGGCGGAGGGTAGGAAGGTTCCTGGCGACTGGAATCACCTGGACCGCATCCTGACTAGCCTGGATGCCACGGCACCGGAGATCTCCGCGTTCGCCACCGCTCACGGGAAGATCAGCTCCAACTACCCACCAGAGTTCCGCTGGGTGCCTGATCCCGAGGGCACCCGAGCGGCCGCAGCCGCGGCGGCGGCGGTGCCGCTGCCGCGAGCGCTGCCCTTGCTCGCGCTCGACATGGCTCTTCCGGTCTTCGAGACTGTTCTCACGGGCCTGATCACCACCGCCTGGTTCGCAGCTCTTCATGCCGACCCGGGCCCGGCCATCTCGAAGATGACGGTCTACGGCCTGGGAGGCCTTGGCCTGGTGCTGGTGACATGGGTCGTCGCTTTCATTACCGTCGTCAAGCAGGCGGAAAAACTCCATCGGCACATACCCGTAGATGCAGCGATGGCTGGACCCCCGATCGCCTTCGGTCTGGGATCTTTGGCTCCCTTCGTCGGCCTGGACGTCGTAGGGGAGTGGGCCGCCACCCTCGTCGCCCTGATGTAGGAACGAGGGGAGGGCCACCCATCTGGAAGGCCGGCCAGTGCGACGTTTCCGCAACACAGGGCCAGGCCGTCTGGATCGACCCCGTTCTCACCCCCGCCTCCTGAAGCAGAGCGATACCCGGACCGGCGGGCCCGAGGGCGCACGCTCCCGATCGACTCCCAGCAGCAGCCGTCCACCCGGCGCCGGTTGGCCCCGCTGCTCCTGGCCTTGGGCTACCTCGCCTTGGCGGCGCGGGTACGCGTAGGGGGGGGTAGGCCGCCGTCACGGGGGCGGTGCCGCCGGTGCCGAGGACTCGCCGATGCGGCCGTGCGGCGGCTTCTGGCGCCAGTTCCTCGGTCGGGGTAGGGCGGGGGAGGCGAGTTCGGCCGCCAGGCGGCCACGCCGGGCCGACTCGTCCGGGGCAGGGGCATGGCGGGGGCCGGTGCCCAAAGAGGGCGGCGATGATCTCCACCCGCACAGTCTCCCGCCAAACAGTCGAGGACCTTAACTCAAAGGTTTCCGCAGGTCAGACCATAGGTGCCGTACGGCCGCAGGAACGCAAAACCGTACCGCTCCGCGCCGTTGGGTGGCGGGCCGCCGACCAGCGACTCCGGAAGCCGGCAACGCGGCGTGAGCGGCTGCGGGACGAGCTAGGTTCGTGCGCAGTCCGCGCCGACATGGGTGCGCGGGCCAGGGCCGGTGCCCAGAGCGCTCTGGGGCAGTACGACCGGGCCGCCCCCGGCCCCGGTATTCCGACGGAATACCGGGGCCGACGGACTAGAAGGTCCAGCCGCTCCCGCGATGGCTGGACGTCCTCGCCGCGCCGCCCTGACCTGCGATGGGGAGGAAAACGGTGAGGTCACCGGCGCCGGGACACGTAGGGAAGTACCCCGGCGGCAAGGGGCGTCCGTGGGCTGAATGAGGGGTGGGAAAGTGGAGAAGAAGACCTGGTACGCAGCGGAGCCCCACAAGAAACTGCATCCGATGCTGCGCCTGCTGGGCAACCTGGCGCTCTGTGTGGGCCAGCTCATCTTCGTAATCGCCGTGGTCACGCGCTTCGATACTGCGTGGCGGTGGCTTGTTGTCCCGATCGGGCTCTGGGTCATAGCCGGCGATGGCCGGGGTGTGGCGTCGGCGGTGCAAGACCTTCGGCGGCGCGACGCCGCCCCGGCGCTGGAGTGACGAAGTCCGCTGGCTGACCGCCTGTGGACGGTCACTCATTTCCCCAGGGCTAACTTCACGTAATTCCCAAGGTGCTGGCCTCGTCAGCGGTCGATCGCCCAAGGAGCGTCTGTGGGTGGGGCACCTGTTGTGAGGATGTGGGTGACGATCCGCATCGCTTCTGCGAGAGGCACGGTGTCCTCGTCGGGATATTCGTCGTGCTGTCCGTTCGCCAGGACGAAGCCGCTGCTTGAGCTGCTGGCGCCGGGGCTGAGGGCGTGCTCGCCGGGGTCGGCCTCGTCATCGAGGAGCATGACCATCGCGCGGTCGGTGTTGCTGACGATGGCCAGGGAACGGCCGCGCGAGCTGGTCAGCCAGGTCTCGAGCTGCCCGGCTGCGATCCGTTCTTGAAGCACGTCCAGCGCCGTGGCGGCCGAAGCCGGCACGGCGCTGTCAGTGAAGACCCAGGACTCGACCATGTGCACGACCCTCTCACATGGTCTGAGTTGGTCGTTCTAGCCGCTCGGCGGCTTGTCCGTCGGGTTCTTGGGGCGCTTGTTCGGGCGGTAGCTGGGGCCGTTCATGATGACCTGGTGGCTGGTGTTGATCAGCCGGTCCAGGAGCGACTCGGCCACGACGGGGTTGGGGAAGAGCGGATACCAGTCGCTGGGTGCCCGGTTGCTGGTGACGATCAGGGACCGGCCCTGCCGTTCGCTGAGCAGCTCGTATAGGTCGTCAGCCTGGGCCGCGGTCAGCTGCCGCATCGCGAAGTCGTCGAGGATGAGGACGTCCGGGCGGACCAGCTCCCGCATCCGCTTCTCCCCTGTCCGGTCCGCGTGGCCGCCGGCCAGATCAGCTACTTCGGGGACGCCGACGGTTCCGGGGACGTCCCGAGGCAACCCGTTGGGCCCCATCGCGTCGCTGCCCTTCACCGGGCCCGCTCAGCCTTTGCCGACTACGCGGCCGTTCGGCGTCACGCCTGTTCTGCGGGCGTTCGAGCTCACGCTTGTTCTGCGACGGATCGCTTCCCATCCTCTGGTCACGACTCCGCGTGCCATCGCCCCGGTGCCAGTAGGACTGCCACCAAGCCAAACGATCCTCTGATCGCTGAGGGAAGACCGCCGCAGCGAGGAGGCACCCGGCTCCAGGTACGAACATCAACGCGACAGCCCACCACGGGGCTCCGAGAGAAAGCATGATCACTGGCGGGGAAGACGCTGCAGTGACCCCAGGCCAGACGGAACCAGATCGATTGTTCAAGAGCATGCCGACGCGCCAAGGGCCCTGACCACGCGTCGTACTCCTTCTCGATCTCGTGTGTAGACCTTCACAGCACCCCACCCAGGGCCGCAGGTGGGTTCGGTCTGCCACGCTCGACCAGGACGGCGGCCAATCGAGTGACGGCAGCTGGTGCCGAGAGTAACTTTGCCCTCACATCGCAACCGATGTCTCTGGTTTGTCAGTTCCTCCGGTTTTATGTTGAAAAAACATTTCAGGCCCGGTGTTCAGGATCTGATCGGTTCTACGCGGTCGGAGTGGTTCCCGGGCAGCACACATCCCCCGTCATGTGCTGGGCGCCCCGCAAGTCGCTGGGTCGCTCGCACTGGCAGCATCCGTCCTTGTCCAATCGGACATGCCCCATACCGCTCCCGCTCGGATGCACAACGCGGACGCCTTTCGGAGGGCGGGGAGCCGTGCCCGTGCTGCCCCCGCACCACAGGCAGGGATAGCCCGACGTCATCGCGCCGAACGCACCGTCGTCCCAGTAGACGCTGTGCCCGCAGGAATGCCGCACATGGAAAACCACATCAGTCATGCCGGCACCCTACTCTCGCTATCGCCCAGGCCAGGAGCATCACTTCAGGCCCCGGTGTTCAGGATCCGATCCGCTTCCGCACACCCCCGGGACAGGCCCGGGAGCCAGATTCCGCGCCCAGTTCCGGTGTCCAACTAGTGAGGCTTCTACTCCACGGGCCTGACGACACGGCGGCGGCGTGCTTCCGTGTTGCCAACCTTGCGCGGGGCACGGGCGCGCCCGTCAGGGGTGACTGGCGGGTCGGAGAGTGCGGCGGCGAGAAGCCGGCGGACGTCGGGGTTCGTGGCAAAGAAGTAGCGGGCGTTGATGCGGTACAGCCCGTTTTCGTGCCGGACCAGGAGGGCGAGGCCCGTGAGTCTGTTTACCGCGTCGTAGACGGTGGACTCGGAACTGCCGCAGTCCGCCGCGACATCCGTGACGGGCACCTCGATGGCGCTGAAGAGGCCACCGTGGTCCTCTATCCAGGCCAGGACGCTTCGCTGTCCGCCGGACAGGTTGAGGGAGTAGAGCGGAGGCGAGGCCAGGTCTCGCTCGGGGTCGAATGCCAGCACGCTCATCGGGACTCCACCTCTCCGGTAGCTCGGCGAGGCCGAGGGGACCTCGGTTGTGCATCGGCCGAACGCTCCCGCTGGGCCGCCGTCTTCTCGGCGACTCGGACGGTCGCCTTCTCATCTGGGGTGACACGAGGAGGATCAAGCCGCTTGGTGGCCGTGGCCTGCGTGCTTCCCGCTCCTTCCCAGTATCGCCGCGGAGTCAGCTGGTATGCGGACGCGCGCGGACTCGGCTTAAGCACCAGTCCCAACTTCACCAGCCTGGACAGCGACTTCCGAGCCGTGGTCGGGTTGCACAGGATGTCCGCGGCCAACTCGTCCGGCGTCACCTTCACGTACGCGTGCGCGGCGTCGTGCTCCCGAAGCCAGTCGATCGCTGCCCACTCCGCAGCGGTGAGTCCGAGAGAGTAAAGCGGCACCTCGTCGCCCTTGGACTGCAGGGTGTACCCCTGGCCATCGAACTGGTGAGGCGTCCTCGGCTTCGGCTCCACCACCTCGCCGGTGCCAGTGTCGACGAGGGCCAGGCGGCCCCTGCGTGTGGGCATGTACTGCTCCCATCGCCCCGCTAAGAGGCACTTTTTTGCCGGTTAGCTCCGACGAACCGCCGGTTGCAACGGAAACCTACAGGACAGCCTCCGAGAAACCGCCTCTAACTTCGCGACCCCCGCAGGAGCGTGTCGAGCCTCCCACTCGGGTACCGCTCTCTAAGCGGCGGTTTTTTGCCGCTGATCCGGGGGTTTTTTGCCTCTTAGCCCAGCATCTCCGCAGGTCAGGAGCATCGTCCTCTTCTGTCTTCAAACGCGCGCATCTACCACAGCACCAGCGCCAACGGGTGCAACTCTGAATAACTGGCATGTCAGGCCGCCTGCTTGACTGACCTTCACAACGCTGACACTCGATGCATGCACTGAGACCAAATACCATCAGCTCTAGTAAATTCTGGGCGGCGGAAAATGCGGCCGCAGTACGATTCCATCAGTCTTCTGCATTCGACACTCCACGGGAATCCGGAGGTGTCGGGGCTCAGTGGGTCCGATACATCATGATCTTTCATGAGTCTAGCCACATATCAAATTGAAGCAGCAGAGGTCGGTGGCAGATTGGGAGTGCCCGTCGGTGCTGCGAGTACATGGCTCCCCGGAGGCGCGAGAGGTGCCTTGGCCTTGGAGGTGGAGCGGAGGCGTCCACGGGACGGATGCCCGGACCGGTTGGAGCGACGCGGAATCAGTGGGTGGCTTGTAGCGTCGGCCGGGACTCGAAGCGATCACCAATGTGGAGGGGCTAATGAGGGCGAAGAGCGTGTGGCCGGAGCTGATGGGGGAGTCGGCGGAGGAGGCTCGGGAGCAGATTCGTGCGGAGTTTCCGGGGATCACGGTCCATGTGGTGCCCGAGGGCAGCATGGTGACGATGGACTTCAATGAGCAGCGGGTGAGGCTCTTCGTGAAGGACGGCAAGGTGGTCCGGGAGCCCAGGCGAGGGTAGTCCTTACTGCCAGCTTGGCCTGCGGAGCAGGCCTCGGGGTCCTTGGAGGCGGAGCCGGAAGGCCCTGGGGTGGGGGAGCGGAGCGGACCCGCCCAACAGGCCGACGGACCGGACCCCGTGAAACGGGGTCACCTCCGGGCGGAGCGCGGGACTCCTGAAGCCTGCGGAGCAGGCCCGCTCTGGTGGAGCGCAGCGGAACTAGAGCCAGTCCGGAGCGAAGCGCAGGACTCCGGCCGGTAGGCCGGCCATGGCTCGGCGGAGCCGAGCCCGCCGAGCGAAGCGAAGGCGGTTCATTGCTCCTGGAGCGAAGCGGAGGGAGCAGGCGCCGAAGGCGCCTCGGCCGAGCGCAGCGAGGCCGTTCTCTCCTGAG
>NZ_JBEXOV010000046.1:0-61092 GCF_040611715.1 Streptomyces sp. NPDC006544
CCGCGGCGGCGGCGGCCCCGGCTCCGCCCGGACGGAGCCGGGGGAGGACCGCCCCCGCCGCGTGTGCCCGGTCCGCTCAGCGGGCGGGCAGCGAGATGCGGGCGGCCGACATGCCGAAGGTGGAACCGAGGACGCCGGTGGAGATCGGGTCGCCCAGCCGGTGCAGGTCCTCCTCCCGGTAACGGACGGTCTTCTGGTGCCAGTTGAGGATTCCGGCGAGCCAGTCCTTCAACTCGCCCACGTACGCGTCGAGTCCGGACCTGGCGTCCTCGTCCAGCTTCCAGTCGTCGTAGAGCAGCGGGAGCTGGTTCGCGACGATGTGCTCGAACTCCTCGGTGCGCTGCGTCATCAGCGCATGGCAGATGTGCAGTGCCTGCGGGTAGTCGATGTCGAAGAAGTTGCGCGTGACGAGCACGTAGTTGTGCACCTCGCCCTCGACCTCCACCTCCTTCTGGTAGGAGAAGATGTCGTTCAGCAGGCAGGCGGAGTCGGCGGCCGCGTTCTCCAGGGAGCGGATGGTGCCGGAGGCGTAGATCTCGTCCGGGATGCCGCGGCCCGCCTGGCCGAGCCGGCACAGGTACATCGTGAGGTGCGAGCCGAAGGTGTGGCGGCGCATCTCGGCGTAGTCCACCGGGTCGGGGATGCGGTTGTGGATCTGGTTCTCCGTCTCCCACAGCCAGCTCTGCAGCATGCTGACGAGGGTGGCCCGGAACTCGGTGCGGACCTCGGGGGACATGTCCTTCGAGGTGCGCACCCACAGGTCGCCGAGGGACCGCTCCATCGCGGTGGCGGGCACCGCCTGTTCGGCGTGGTCCACCGGGATCATGGCGACGAGCCGGGCGGTGGTGGCCTTGGCGGCCGGCAGGTTCTTGGCCTGGGCGAAGACCACCGGATAGTAGTCGTCCCCGTACGTGCCCCAGGTCAGCCAGCAGGCGTTGAGGGTCAGCGCCTCGGGGGTGGCGTCGGGATCGATGCCCGCGGAGCAGAGGGCGAAGTCGTAGCCGCGCAGCTTCTCCTCGTTCCAGATCGCCGACCCGGGATCCCCGGGCTGCGGGTCGAGCAGGCCCATCTCCCGGGCCCAGGCGACGGATCGCTCGCGCGCGTGGGCGTGGTGCGGGCTGAGCGCGAGCGGGAACGGCATGTAGACGTCCGGGACGACGGACGGGCCGGTGTGCTCGAAGGGGACGTGGGTGAAGGAGCGGCGGCGCAGCTCCAGGGCGCGCGGGGTCAGGATGGAGCGGAGGTCGAGGGCGGTGGTGCCGAGACCCGACGGCATGAAGGGCAGGGTGAGCGGCGCGGTGGCCCGGGCCTCCTTGTTCATGTAGCGGCTGGAGACCATGTGCCATTCGTGGCCGCCGGACTGCCAGTCCTGCAGGCCCTTGGCGTAGGCGAGGACGGCGGCGATCTCCGCGGGGTCCATGGCGTGGTCGGTGAAGAGCTGGGGGAGTTCGGCCAGGGCGGTCTGCTCGAACTGCTGCAGCCGGGAGGTGAGGAGGTCGTTGGAGGCCTCGGCGGCCTCCTGTGTGGTGCAGCCGAGGAAGGTCTCCAGCACCAGGACGGCGTTGGAGAGTTCGCCCTCGTCGGCGACCTCGCGCTCGTAGGAGAAGAGGTCGTTCCTGATGTGCACGGCGTCGGAGAAGGCGTCGCGCAGCACCCCGAGCGGGCGGGAGCGCGCGACGCGCGCCGGTACCTCCGCCGCCACGTACTCGACGAGCCCGGCCGACCAGGGGGCGCCGCCGACCTTGCGGCGCATCTCGATGTATTCGAGGGGGTTGGCCACCCGCCCGATGTCGATGTTGGCGAGCTCCCACATCGACTCGTCGAGCAGGTTCTTGGTGGACTCCGAGAACCGTTCCCGCCAGTCCGTCGACATGGCGGGGACGGTGCGGGCCCACAGGTCGGCGAGACCCGCCTCGACGGGGTTGGTGGCCTCGGGGAAGCCGCCCGACAGGTCCTTGGGCATGAAGGCGGCGAGCCGGTCTAGGTAGGCCTTCGCGCCGGCGCGGTCCTGGGAGCGCTTGAACATCTCCAGGAAGTGGTCGTCGAAGAAGAACACCCACACGTACCAGTCGGTGACCAGCGACAGCGCCTCGCTGTCGCAGTCGGGGTGGGTGTACGAGCACAGCAGGGCGTAGTCGTGCGAGTCGAGGTCGCTCTCTTCCCAGACGCCGGAACCCTCCAGCATTCCGAAGTCGCGGGCCCACTTCTTGGTGTGGACCCTCGCGTCCTCCAGGTGCGGGTTCAGTCGCGCCGGATAAGGCACATAGAAATCCGGCAGTTGAAACGGCTGCGTCACGGCGGGGTGGGCCTTTCGTCTGTCTGTCTCGCGGAGGGAACCGGGGGATCGGAGGAATCCGAGGAACCGGATCAGGCGGAAGGCCCTGAAGGGGGCCCTCCGCACGAGATCAGCACTGCCCTACCCATGACGCCGGTGCGATAAGGGGGAGTTCACTTCATCAGGTGACGCGGGTGCCGTTTCGCGACGCGGAAGGCCGTCGGCCGGTAGGGGCGCGCCTCAGCCTTCGGCGGACTTCCGCTGGTCGAACGCCGGGTAGAACGTGCGCAGCAGGTCGAAGGTCTCGGGGAAGGCGAGCTGGCCGGGGGCGGAGCTGGCGCCGAAGAAGGAGTAGGTGATCCGCGAGCCGAGGGCGGGGAAGAAGACGCGGGAGACCGCGCCCCTCTCGCCCATGGCGATGACGATCAGCCGCGTGCCGTCGGCGCCGGCGCTCAGGAGCAGCGAGGCGAGCCGTCGTACGTCCTCGTCGGACCGCACCATGGTGGACACCTTGACCACGTCGGCGCCGGCGCTCTTCGCGCCGTCGATGACGGCCTGGAGTTCTTCCGTGCCGGGGGTCAATTCAAAATTGTGATAGGAGACGACCGCCACGGTGTCGTGCCGGTGTGCGGCCTCGATCACCTCGGTGAGGATTTCCCCGGAGGAGAGTTCGATGTCCACGGCGTCGACCTGAGGGGCGAGTGCGCGGAACAGCTCGAGGCGCTGCGATTCCGTGCCCTTCCACGCGCCGCCCTCACGGGCGGAACGGAGCGTGGCCAGCACCGGCAGGGCCTTGAACGCGTCCACCTGTGCCAGGACATGGGCCGTTTCGGTCCGGGCGTACCGGTCGACGCGCAGCTCGGCCACATCGACGCCGGCGGCCTTCGCGGCGTGTGCGCGCGGCTCGGTGTCGCTGTCGTCGAAGCTGACGGCCACCAGCGGAATGCCGCCGTCGAGAAGCGCCCGCAGTGAATTCATTTCCTGGTCACAGCCTTTTCGATTCTGGATATCCGACGCGAACCACATGGTGAACGGGGCGGATTATACGCGGAATCGCCGAGCGGGACGGGGGGCGACCGCCCTGTGGCCGGGCGCGCGCGCGGGCGCGCCGGGTGAACCCGCGGGGAGCCCCTGAAGGCGGTGGTGTCGCAGCGCGGGATGTCTGTCCGCCCGGCGGCGCCCGTCCCCGGCCCGCGGTCCGGCGGGACGGTGACGGGCGCCTCAGGCTGTCCGGCGGGCCCCAGGTCCCCGCCGGGAGGGCCGTGGTCAGGGCCCCGACGGGCCGCGGACCGGCTCCGCGACGGCTACTCGCCCTCCCCTTCGAGGTTGCCCTCGGTGTCCAGGTACACCTGGCGCAGCGCTTCCAGGACCTGCGGGTCCGGCTTCTCCCACATGCCGCGGGACTCCGCCTCCAGCAGCCGCTCCGCGATCCCGTGCAGGGCCCAGGGGTTGGCCTCCTCGAGGAAGGCGCGGTTCTCCGGGTCCAGGACGTACGTCTCGGTCAGCTTGTCGTACATCCAGTCGGCCACCACGCCGGTCGTGGCGTCGTACCCGAAGAGGTAGTCGACCGTCGCCGCCAGCTCGAAGGCCCCCTTGTAACCGTGGCGGCGCATCGCCTCGATCCACTTCGGGTTGACGACCCGGGCGCGGAAGACGCGGGAGGTCTCCTCCACCAGCGTGCGCGTCTTGACCGTCTCCGGGCGGGTCGAGTCGCCGATGTACGCCTCGGGGGCCGTGCCGCGCAGTGCGCGGACGGTGGCCACCATGCCGCCGTGGTACTGGAAGTAGTCGTCCGAGTCCGCGATGTCGTGCTCGCGGGTGTCCGTGTTCTTCGCCGCGACGGTGATCCGCTTGTAGGCGGTCTCCATCTCGTCGCGCGCCGGGCGTCCTTCGAGACCGCGGCCGTACGCGTACCCGCCCCACACCGTGTAGACCTCCGCGAGGTCGGCGTCCGTGCGCCAGTCCCGGGAGTCGATCAGCTGCAGGATGCCCGCGCCGTAGGTACCCGGCCGCGAGCCGAAGATACGGGTCGTCGCGCGCCGCTCGTCACCGTGCACGGCCAGGTCCGCCTGCGCGTGGGCCCGTACGAAGTTGTCCTCCGCGGGCTCCTCCAGCGAGGCGGCCAGCCGTACCGCGTCGTCCAGCAGGCCGATGACGTGCGGGAACGCGTCGCGGAAGAAGCCCGAGATGCGCAGGGTGACGTCGATGCGCGGGCGGCCGAGCTGGGCGAGCGGGATCGGCTCCAGGCCGGTCACGCGGCGCGAGGCCTCGTCCCAGACCGGGCGGACGCCCAGCAGCGCCATGGCCTCGGCCACGTCGTCGCCCGAGGTGCGCATCGCGCTCGTGCCCCACAGGGACAGGCCGACGGACGCGGGCCATTCGCCGTTGTCCGTGCGGTAGCGGTTCAGGAGGGAGTCGGCGAGCGCCTGGCCGGTCTCCCACGCGAGGCGGGAGGGGACGGCCTTCGGGTCGACCGAGTAGAAGTTCCGGCCGGTGGGCAGCACGTTGACGAGGCCGCGCAGCGGGGAGCCGGACGGGCCCGCCGGGACGAAGGACCCGTCCAGCGCGCTGACGACGTGGGCGATCTCGTCGGTGGTCCCCGCCAGGCGCGGGACGACCTCGCGGGCCGCGAAGTCCAGTACGGCCGCCACGTCCGCCGAGTGTCCGCCGGCCACGGAGGCGACGGCCTCCGGGGCCCAGTCCGCGTCCTCCATCGCCTGGACCAGCGCACGGGCCGTGGCCTCCGCCTCGTCGGCGGTGGTGCGGGTGGCCGCGGACTCGTCGAGGCCGAGCGCCTCGCGCAGACCCGGGAGCGCGGTCGTACCGCCCCAGATCTGACGGGCGCGCAGGATGGCGAGGACCAGGTTGACGCGGGCGTCACCGGTCGGGGCGCCGCCCAGGACGTGCAGACCGTCGCGGATCTGGGCGTCCTTGACCTCGCACAGCCAGCCGTCGACGTGCAGCAGGAAGTCGTCGAAGCCCTCGTCGTCGGGACGCTGCTCCAGACCCAGGTCGTGGTCGAGCTTCGCGGCCTGGATCAGCGTCCAGATCTGGGCGCGGATGGCCGGCAGCTTCGCCGGGTCCATCGCGGAGATCTGGGCGTACTCGTCCAGGTGCTGCTCGAGGCGCGCGATGTCGCCGTACGACTCCGCGCGCGCCATCGGCGGCACCAGGTGGTCGACCAGGGTGGCGTGCACGCGGCGCTTGGCCTGGGTGCCCTCGCCGGGGTCGTTCACCAGGAACGGGTAGACGAGGGGCAGGTCGCCGAGCGCGGCGTCGGGCGCGCAGGCGGCCGACAGGCCGGCGTTCTTGCCCGGCAGCCACTCCAGGTTGCCGTGCTTGCCCAGGTGGATCATCGCGTCGGCGCCGAAACCGCCGTCGTCCGCGCGGGCCTGGATCCAGCGGTACGCGGCCAGGTAGTGGTGCGAGGGCGGCAGGTCCGGGTCGTGGTAGATCGCGATCGGGTTCTCGCCGAAGCCGCGCGGAGGCTGGATCAGGATGAGCAGGTTCCCGCGGCGCAGGGCCGCGAGCACGATGTCGCCCTCGGGGTTGGCCGAGCGGTCCACGAACATGTTGCCGGGGGCCTCGCCCCAGTGCCGCTCGACGCTCTCGCGCAGCTCGGCCGGGAGCTCGGCGAACCAGCGCCGGTAGTCGGCCGCCGGGATCCGGACCGGGTTGCGGGCCAGCTGCTCCTCGGTGAGCCAGTCCTGGTCGTGGCCGCCGGCCTCGATCAGGGCGCGGATCAGCTCGTCGCCGTCACCGGACACCAGACCCGGGACGTCCTCGACGGGCCCGAAGTCGTAGCCGCCCGCGATGAGGGTGCGCAGCAGTTCCACGGCGCTGGCCGGGGTGTCGAGGCCGACCGCGTTGCCGATGCGGGAGTGCTTGGTGGGGTACGCGGAGAGGACGAGCGCGATCTTCTTGTCGCGGCGCTCGATGTGCCGCAGGCGGGCGTGGCGCACGGCGATGCCGGCCACGCGGGCGGCGCGCTCGGGGTCGGCGACGTAGGCGGGCAGGCCGTCCTCGTCCAGCTCCTTGAAGGAGAAGGGGACGGTGATCAGGCGGCCGTCGAACTCCGGGACGGCGACCTGGGTGGCTGCGTCGAGCGGGGACAGGCCCTCGTCGTTCTCCTCCCAGGCGCTGCGCGAACCGGTCAGGCACAGGGCCTGGAGGACCGGCACGCCGAGGCCGGCGAGCGCGCCCGCGTCCCAGGACTCGTCGTCACCGCCCGCCGAGGCGGTCGCGGGCTTGGTGCCGCCGGCGGCGAGGACGGTGGTGACCACCGCGTCCACGGACTCCAGCTCGGCGATCAGCTCCGGCTCCGGGGTGCGCAGCGAGGAGACGTAGAGCGGGACGGGACGGGCGCCGTGGGCCTCGACGGCCTCGCAGAGGGCGTGCACGAAGGCGGTGTTGCCGCTCATCTGGTGGGCGCGGTAGTAGAGCACGGCGATCCTGGGGCCGGTGTCCTGCCGCGCGGTCCGCTCCAGCGGGCCCCAGGTGGGGGAGGCCGCCGGGGGCTCGAAGCCGTGGCCGGTGAGCAGCACGGTGTCGGAGAGGAAGCGTGCCAGCTGGTCCAGGTTGGCCGGGCCGCCGTGGGCGAGGTAGCCGTGGGCCTCGGCGGCGATGCCGATCGGCACCGTCGAGGCCTCCATCAGCTGTGCGTCCGGGGCCTGTTCGCCGGTCAGGACGACGACGGGGCGGGTCTGGGAGGGGGCGAGGAGCAGGTCCAGGCCGTCCTGCCAGGCGCGCAGTCCGCCGAGGAGGCGCACGACGACCAGGTCGACGCCGTCGAGGAGACCGGGCAGGTCGTCGAGGGGGAGGCGGGAGGGGTTCGCGAACCGGTACGGGACGGGGCCGTCCGCGGCGGCGCGGGCACTGAGCAGATCGGTGTCGGACGTCGACAGCAGCAGGATCATGCGGCGGCAGGCCTTCCTCGGGGTTTCCGCGCCCCGGGCAGTGAGGACAACGGGAGTTCCTGACTCATCCGGTGGCCGTGGCCCTCGGATTCACAGTGGCGGGACCGCGCCGGAATCGCACCGGGCTTCCTCCCATGTCGCCGTCCTCGGCGATGACGGGCCGTGCGGTCCGTCGAAGGTCATCCTAGGCGGCAGGGGTCCCGGCGGGGAGTCCGGGGCGGTCCGGGGCAAGTCAGGGACGGTCCGGTACGGTCCGGGGCGCGGTCGGGGAGGGCCCGGAGGCACCGGTCGTGGCCGGTCGTGGCCGGTTCGGGGTGGTGATCGACACAGGAGACGGGCGCAGAATCGTGGGTATGCTCGCCGCCATGCCCACGCCCCCCTCCGCCGCCGCGCGGGACGAACCCGTCATACGGGATCGCGGCGACGCCTGCCCCGGCGCGCTGCGGCTGCACGCGGCGGACGACGGCTTCCTGGCGCGGATCCGGATACCGGCGGGCCTGCTCACCAGCGGGCAGGCCTCGGTCCTCGGGCTCGCCGCCGACCGCTTCGGCGACGGACACCTGGAACTCACCTCGCGCGGCAACGTCCAGCTGCGCGGACTCGCGGACGGCTGCGGCGCCGAGCTGGCGGAGCTGCTGGACGCGGCGGGTCTGCTGCCCGCACCCGGCCACGAGCGGGTGCGCAACGTCGTGGCGACGCCGACGTCCGGGATCCTCGGCGACGGACGGCCCGATGTGGTCCCGTGGGTACGGGAATTGGACCGGCTGCTCTGTGCGAGCGCACGGGCGACGGCCCTGTCCGGACGGTTCCTGTTCGCCGTCGACGACGGGCGCGGGGACGTCGCCGCCCTCGACCCCGACGTCACCGTGCTCGGCAGGGCGCAGGACCGGGCGCTGATCCGGCTCGGCGCGGCCGCCGACGCCGTGGAGGTGCCGGCCCCGGACGCACCCCGGGCGGCGCTGCTGGCCGCCGAGTACTTCCTCGACGCCGTCGACGCGGCGGGCACCCGCGCCTGGCGGGTGGCCGAGCTGCCCCCCGGACACGCCCTGGGCGCCGAGGAGTTCACCGGACGACTCACCGCCGCCGGCATCGCGGCGACCCGGAAGGGCGAGGTGGCGTGGCCCTACGCGCCGCCACCCCGGCCCTGGGGTCCGGGCACCGGCGACCGCACGCCCCTGTGCGTGCTGCTCCCGCTCGGCCGGCTGACCTCCGGTCAGTGGCGGGTGCTGGTGGAGGCCGCCGACCGGGGGGACGGCGAACTGCGCGTCACCCCGTGGCGGAGCGTGGTCCTGCCCGGCGCGAGCACCCGGCGGCCGATCGACGGCTACGCCCGGCTCGAGGCCGCAGGCCTGGTCGTCGCACCCGACGGGCCCTGGGAGTCCGTCACCGCCTGTACCGGGCGGCCCGGCTGCGCCAAGGCCCTGTCCGACGTGCGCGGCGACGCGAGGGCCCTCGTCCACGAGGCGCGCGGGACCTCGCCCGTCCACTGGTCCGGATGCGAACGCCGGTGCGGGCACCCGCGGGGCACCGCGTGGGTCGACCTCGTAGCCACGCCCGAGGGGTACCGGCTCGACGGGCGTCCGGTGCCGAGAGAAGAACTTGCAGGGGCTGTCGCCGACGCGCGCAGCCGGTCCCGAGTGTCCGAAGGCGCAGTGAAGAGATGAGCGAGTACACCGTGTTCGAGTACGAGAAGGACGGCGCCGAGATCTACCGCCAGTCCTTTGCCACGATCCGCGCCGAGGCGGACCTCTCCGGGCTGCCGGCCTCGGTCGCCCAGGTCGCGGTGCGCATGATTCACGCCTGCGGGATGACCGACCTGACGCGCGACCTGGGCTACACGCCCGAGGTCGTCCTGCGGGCGCGCGCCGCCCTGGAGGCCGGCGCGCCGGTCCTGTGCGACGTGCAGATGGTCGCCAGCGGGGTGACCCGCAAGCGGCTGCCCGCCGGCAACGAGGTGATCTGCACCCTGTCCGACCCGGCCGTGCCCGGGCTCGCCGCGAAGATGGGTACGACGCGCAGCGCCGCCGCCCTCGAAGTCTGGCGCGACCGAGGCCTGTTGGAGGGATCGGTGATCGCCGTGGGCAATGCGCCGACCGCGCTCTTCCGGCTGCTGGAGATGATCGAGGAGGGGGCCCCGCGCCCCGCCGCCGTCATCGGGGTCCCGGTGGGGTTCATCGGCGCCGCCGAGTCCAAGGACGCCCTCGCCGCGCACGCCTCGGGGCTCGACCACCTGATCGTCCGGGGGCGGCGCGGTGGCAGCGCCATGGCCGCGGCCGCCGTCAACGCCATTGCGAGCGTGGCCGAATGAGCACCGCGAGCGCAGGGAACGCAGGGACCGCCGCAGGAACCGCAGGAACCGCAGGAAAGCTCTACGGCGTCGGGCTCGGCCCCGGCGACCCGTCGCTGATGACGCTGCGCGCCGTCGAGGTGATCGCGGAGGCGGATGTCGTCGCGTACCACTCCGCGCGGCACGGCCGCTCCATCGCCCGCTCGATCGCCGCGAAGCACCTGCGCGCCGACCACGTCGAGGAGCCGCTGGTCTACCCGGTCACCACCGAGACCACCGACCACCCCGGCGGCTACCAGGGCGCCATGGAGGAGTTCTACGAGGCCTCCGCCGCCCGGCTCGCCGCCCACCTCGACGCCGGCCGGACCGTGGCCGTCCTCGCCGAGGGCGACCCGCTCTTCTACGGCTCGTACATGCACATGCACAAGCGGCTCGCGGACCGGTACGTGGCCGAGGTGATCCCCGGAGTGACCTCGGTGAGCGCCGCCGCCGCCCGGCTCGGCACCCCGCTGGTGGAGGGCGAGGAGGTGCTGACGATCCTGCCCGGCACCCTGCCCGAGGAGGAGCTCACCGCGCGCCTCGCCGCCACCGACTCGGCGGTCGTGATGAAACTCGGCCGCACGTTCCCCGCCGTACGGCGCGCGATGGACAAGAGCGGCCGGCTCGCCGAGGCGCGGTACGTGGAGCGCGCGACGATGGCGGGCGAACGGACCGGAGTCCTCGCCGACACCGACCCCGACAGCGTGCCGTACTTCGCCGTCGCCGTGGTGCCCAGCCGGATCGGCAACCCGGGCAGCGTGCCCTCCGGGCCCGGCGAGGTCGCCGTGGTCGGCACCGGACCGGCCGGTCCGCTGTGGCTCACCGCCGAGACGCGGCGGGTGCTGGCCGACGCCGAAGTGCTCGTCGGCTACACCACGTACCTGGACCGGGTCCCGGTGAAGCCGGGCCAGCTGCGGCACGGCTCCGACAACAAGGTGGAGTCCGAGCGCGCCGAGTTCGCGCTCGACCTCGCCCGGCGCGGCAAGCGGGTGGCCGTGGTCTCCGGCGGAGACCCCGGGGTCTTCGCCATGGCGACCGCCGTCCTGGAGGTCGCGGACCAGGCCCGGTACAAGGACGTGCCCGTACGGGTGCTGCCCGGGGTGACGGCCGCCAACGCGGCGGCCGCCGCGGCCGGTGCGCCGCTCGGCCACGACTACGCCACCCTCTCGCTCTCCGACCGGCTCAAGCCGTGGGAGGTCATCGCGGAGCGGCTGCGCGCCGCCGCCGCGGCCGACCTGGTGCTCGCCCTGTACAACCCGGGCTCCCGCAGCCGGACGTGGCAGGTGGCCCAGGCCCGCGAACTCCTGCTGGAACTGCGCGCCCCGCAGACCCCGGTGGTCGTCGCGCGCGACGTGGGCGGCCCGGAGCAGTCCGTCCGCATCGTGACGCTCGCCGAACTGGAGCCGTCCGAGGTCGACATGAGGACGATCCTGCTGATCGGCTCCTCCCAGACCCAGGTCACCGAACGCTCCGACGGCTCGCGCGTGACGTGGACGCCGCGACGGTACGGGTGAGCGGCGCCGGGCAGGCCCCTCGGCGGGGGTAGCCGGCACGGCCGAGAGGAGGCCCGGGGCGTCGCCCCGGGCCTCTCGCTGCGCTGGGGTCCTGCCGGGCGCTGGGCCTCGTACGGCGCCGGGCCCTCTGCGGAGACGGCCTCTTCGCGGTGCCGGGCCCTTCACGGTGCCGGGCCTTTCATGGGGACGTCCTGTGCGGTGGCGGCCGTTCGCGGCGCGCGCGGATCCCTACCGGGCCGGGGGGACGGTCACGGTCATGATCGGAGTCGGGGGGCCCGTCGGGGGAGTCCAGTTCAGGGTGGGCGTGTGGGGCGGTGCGGGCGGCGGGTGGGGGCCGCCGTAGGGGTTCTGCGGCACCGAGGAGACGTGCGGCCTCGCCGCAGCCGTGCGCGAGGTGGTGGGCGCGGGGGCCGGCCGCGAGGTCCCGGCGGCCGGGAGCGCGCTCGTGGGGGAGGCGGGGGGAGGAGGGGACTCCGAAGCCGGTGACCCGGCCGGTGAGGGAGTGCCCGACGGATCGGCCGGCGTGGTCGTGGCGGCCGCCGCGGGCGCCTCGGGCGGTTTCCGCGCGGGCCCACCGCCCGAGCAGCCGCCCGCCAGCAGGCCGCCGGCCAACAGGGCCGCCACCACTCCGGAGATTCTGCCGCCGGCCCCCATGGCCCGCCCCCTTCGCACACGTGAACGATCAACCCGGCAGATCGTAGTCCAGCCAGCTCAGGGCCTCGGCCACCGAGGCCGCCGACGGATGGCCCTCGGGGACCGGGGGGCGGCGGACGACGAGGACCGGGATGCCGGCCTCGCGGGCGGCGGCGAGTTTGGGGGCGGTGGCGGAGCCGCCGCTGTCCTTGGTCACCAGGAGGTCGACGCGGTGCCTCGCGAGGAGGTCCCGCTCGTCGTCGAGGGTGAACGGGCCGCGAGCGAGCAGCACCTCGAGTTGCGGCGGGGCCGGAGCGTCCGGCGGGTCCACCGAACGCACCAGGAACCAGGGCTCGGTGAGGTGCGCGAAGCTGTGCAGGCCCATCCGTCCGGTGGTCAGGAAGACGCGGGAGCCCAGGGACGGCAGGAGGGCGGCCGCCTCGGCGAGGGAGTCCGCGAAATGCCAGTCGTCGCCGGGGCCGGGGGTCCACCCGGGCCGGCGCAGCGCCAGGAGCGGGACGCCCGAAAGGGCCGCCGCTCCGGCCGCGTTGAAGCTCATCCGCTCGGCGAACGGGTGCGTGGCGTCGACCAGGTGCGTGACCCCGTGGGCGGTGATCCAGGCCGCGAGCCCGGTGGGGCCGCCGAAGCCGCCGATCCGGGTCTCGCCGGGCGGCAGCACGGGGGCGGAGACCCGGCCGGCCAGTGAGGTGGTCACCCGGTACGGGGTCGCGGGACGGGCGGTCAGGGCCTCCGCGAGGCGGCGCGCCTCGGTGGTGCCGCCGAGGACCAGGACGTGCGGACGGCCGGGGCCGGGCCCCGGGCCGGGGCCCGGAGCGGCATCGCCGGCGGCGCCCGCCGCGGCGGCGGAACCGGGAACCGGACGGTCAGCAGGCATGCCGGTCGCGCTCGGCGGAGTACAGGTGACTGTCGCGGAACTGCTCGGCGCCCAGCGTGCGGCCCACCAGGATGACGGCCGTGCGGACCAGCCCGGCCTCCTTCACCTGCCCCGCGATGTCGGCCAGCGTGCCGCGCAGGATCAGCTCGTCGGGCCGGCTGGCCATCGCGACCACCGCCACCGGGCACTCGGCGCCGTAGTGCGGCAGCAGCTCGTCGACGATCCGGTCGACGTAGCGCGTGGCCAGGTGCAGCACCAGCAGGGCGCCGCTGCGGCCGAGGGTGGCGAGGTCCTCGCCGGGCGGCATCGGCGTGGCCTGCTGGGCGATCCGGGTCAGGATCACGGTCTGGCCGACGGTGGGGACGGTCAGCTCCCGCTTCAGCGCGGCGGCCGCCGCGGCGAAGGCCGGGACCCCCGGGACGACCTCGTAGGGGATGCCGGCCGCGTCGAGCCGCCGCATCTGCTCGGCGACGGCACTGAAGACCGACGGGTCGCCGGAGTGGAGCCGCGCCACGTCCTGGCCGGCCGCGTGCGCGCGCACGCATTCGGCGACGATCTCGTCCAGGTTCAGCTGCGCGGTGTCGACCAGGCGGGCGTCCGGCGGGCATTCGGCGAGCAGTTCGCGCGGGACCAGGCTGCCCGCGTACAGGCAGACGGGGGCCGCGGCCAGGGTCCGGGCGCCGCGCACCGTGATCAGGTCGGCGGCGCCGGGGCCCGCACCGATGAAGTACACGGTCATGTCGTCTGATCCACCATTTCGGGCTCTGTGGGATGGGGCTTGGTAACGGACCACTGGGTGACGGGCATCGCCTGGCGCCAGCCGGTGAAACCACCGACCGCGACGGCGTGCGCGACGGCCAGTTTCACCAGTTCGCCGCCGTGGCGCCGGTAGCGGTCGGTCAGGACCGCCTCCGACTCCAGGGTGACGGTGTTGACCACGAGGCGGCCGCCGGGGACCAGGGCCTCCCAGGCCGCGTCGAGCAGGCCCGGGGCGGTCAGGCCGCCGCCGATGAACACCGCGTCGGGGGCGGGCAGTCCGGCCAGCGCCCCGGGTGCGGCGCCGGTGACCACGCGCAGGCCGGGCACACCGAGCGCCGCCGCGTTGCGGGCGATCCGCGCGGCCCGCTCGAGCACGCGCTCCACGGTCACCGCGCGGCAGGAGGGGTGCGTGCGCATCCACTCGATGCCGATGGACCCGGAGCCGCCGCCGATGTCCCAGAGCAGTTCGCCGGGGGCGGGGGCGAGCGCGCAGAGGGTGGCGGCGCGGACGTGGCGCTTGGTGAGCTGGCCGTCGTGCTCGTAGGCGGCGTCGGGCAGGCCGGGGGTCGCGCCGAGGCGCGGAACCCCGTCGGCGGGGTCGCGGCGGCAGTCCACGGCGACCACGTTGAGGGGGTCGCCGGGCGGGTGCTCCCAGGTCCGGGCGAGGCCCTCGTACACGTCCTCGCGCTCGGAACCGAGCTGTTCGAAGACGCGCATCCGGCTGGGGCCGAAACCCCGCTCTCGAAGCAGAGCGGCGATCTCGTTCGCGGTCACTGCTCCGGCACTCAGCACCAGGACCCGCCGGCCCTCGTACAGCGCGGCGGCGAGCCGGGCCACGGGGCGGCCGACGACGGTGACCACCTCGGTGTCCTCCACGGGCCAGCCGAGGCGGGCGCAGGCGTAGGACACCGAAGAGGGGTGCGGCAGGACGTGCAGCGCGTCCGGACCGAGCTCCTCGGACAGCGCGCGGCCGATCCCGTAGAACATCGGATCGCCGCTGGCCAGTACCGCGATCCGGCGGCCCGCGTGCTCGGCCATCAGTTTCGGCACGGCCGGCCGCAGCGGGCTCGGCCAGGCCACCCGGGCGCCCGCGCACTCCGCGGGCAGCAGGTCGAGCTGCCGGGGACCGCCGATGAGTACGTCGGCACCGGCCAGCGCGGCCCGCGCGGGGGCGGCGAGCCCGTTCCAGCCGTCTGCGCCGAGGCCGACGACCGACACGGGGACGGGGAGCGGTGGCGGCGGCGGTGTGGAGCTCACTGCGCGGAACCTCGGGGGAGCGGGAAGCGGGTGGACCCGCAGCCTACTGGGCAGGAGCCGGCGCTCCGGGGCCAGGGTGGCCGGGGTGCCCGGCCGCCGGCCGGGGGGCCGGGAGTAGGGTGGCGACACGCCGTCGGATTCACCGAAGGCACCGCCGCCCGGGGGTCCCCGTGCGACGCCCGCGGTCCGTCGGCGACGTGCGCGGTCCGGACGTGGCGACGCCCGCGGTGCGTACGCGCCCCACACGATCCGAGGAGCTGCCATGCCGGGCTGGAAGGCCGCGCACATGCCCGGCCAGAGCGGCCGCACGGCCGTGGTCACCGGGGCCAACAGCGGGATCGGCTACGTCGCCGCCCGCGAGCTCGCACGGCACGGGGCCTCGGTCGTCCTGGCCTGCCGCAGCGCGGCCCGGGGGCACGCGGCCGAGGTGCGGCTGCGCGCCGAAGTGCCCGGCGCGCAGGTGCAGTTCCTGCCGCTGGACCTCGCCGACCTGGCGTCCGTGAGGGAGTTCGTGGCCGCGTACGGGCAGCGACGGGACGGCGACACCCTCGACCTCCTCGTCAACAACGCCGGGGTGATGGCCCTGCCCTACGGGCGGACCGCCGACGGGTTCGAGACCCAGTTCGGGGTCAACCACCTCGGCCACTTCGCCCTCACCGGGCTGCTCATGCCCCGCCTGCTCGCCGCCGCGCCCGGCGCCCGGATCGTCAACCTCTCCAGCGGCTTCCACGCCCTCGGGGACGTGGACCACACGGACCTGAACGGCGAGCGCTCCTACCGGCGCTGGATCGCCTACGGCCGCTCCAAGACCGCGAACCTGCTCTTCACGCACGAGCTCTCCCGGCGGCTCGCCGCCGCCGGGTCGGACATCGTCACGGCCGCCTCGCACCCCGGCTACGCCGCCACCAACCTGCACGTCGGCGCCGCTCCGCAGGCGGGCACCACCCTCACCTCGCGGATCGCGGTCGCCGCCAACACCCTCGGCAACGCCCTCGGCAACGGCGTCATCGCGCAGTCCGCCGCCTCCGGCGCGCTGCCCACCCTGTACGCGGCCACCGCGCCCGGGGTCCGGCCGGACGACTTCATCGGGCCGCGGCTCGGCTGGCGCGGCGCGCCCGCCCGCTCCTGGCGGGCGAGATGGACTCTGGACGACACGTCCGGCGAACGGCTCTGGGCCGCCTCGGAAAAGCTCACGGGAGTCCCGTACACGTCGCTGTCGCGCTGAATCCCCGAGGGCCGATTCGCTGCCCGCCGGTCACTTCCGGCCGTCGGGCCGCATCGCGCCGTACCCCCCGGGGGAGCCGTGCGCAGATCCGCGCCGCCGCGCCCGTGCCGTTCCCGACGCGGGCGCCCCGTGATGAGCCCGTCCGCCCCCGGTGCGCCCCGTTCGGGCCCTGACCGGGGTGCCCCGTTCGCAGCAGACTCGGCGGAATGGACGACGACGCTACGGACAACCACCCACATACCGACTCGGAACCCGGGGACCACGCGGTGGTCCTCGGGGCGGGAATGGCCGGACTGCTGGCCGCGCGGGTGCTGGCGCGGCGGTTCGCCCGCGTCACCGTGATCGAGCGGGACGAACTCGCGGACTCCGGGCCGGTGTTCCGGCCCGGAGTTCCGCAGTCGCGGCACGCGCACATCTTGTGGTCGCGGGGTGTGGAGCTGATCGAGCTGATGCTGCCGGGCATCACCGACAAGCTCGTGGACGCCGGGGCGAGCCTGCTGAACTCGCCCCGGGACTTCCTCTGGCTGAGCCCGGCCGACTGGTTCCACCCGCTGCCCGGGGCGAAGGTCCTCATCGCCGGCCGTGAGCTGCTCGACTGGACGGTACGCCGGGAAGTGCTGCGGGGCGGCCGCATCCGGATCCGGACCGGGACCGCGGCCGCCGGACTCGTGGCCGGTCCCGCCGGCCGCTCGGTGACCGGCGTGCGGCTGCGTGACGGCGGCACGCTGGCCGCCCGCCTGGTCGTCGACGCGACGGGGCGCACCTCCAAGGCCACGACCTGGCTGGAGGCCCTCGGCCTCCCGGCCCCGGAGGTCACCCGGTTCGACTCCCGTCTCGGCTACTCCAGCCGCTACTTCGAGATCCCGGACGATCCGGAGCGGCGCTGGCAGGGCTTGTACATCCAGAGCCGCCCCGATCTGCCGCGCGGCGGCGTACTGGTGCGGGAGGGGGACCGCTGGCTGGTGACGCTCCTGGGCAACGGCCCGCACGTCCCGCCCGTGAAGGACGAGGAGTTCCTCGCCTTCGCCCGAAGCCTGCGCAGCCCCGCCCTGTACGACGCCATCCGCGACGCGGCCCCGCTGTCCTCGGCCACGGCCTTCCGGAACACGGCCAACGAGTGGCGTCACTACGAGCGCCTGGAGCGCTGGCCGGACGGCTTCGTCGTGCTCGGCGACGCCGCCTGCCGGTTCAACCCCGTGTACGGGCACGGGATGACGGTCGCCGCGCTGGCCGCGGAGGCCCTCGCCAAGGAGGTGCGGACGCTCGACCCGGAGGGGATCGCCGCAGCCGCCGGCCGCATCCAGCGCCGTACCACGGCCGCGGCAGCCGTGCCCTGGCAGATCGCCACCAGTGAGGACATGCGGTACCCCTTCACGGAAGGGCCGCCGGCGGGCCGGGCCGCCCGGATCCTGCAGAGCTACATGTCGAGGGTGATGGCGGGCGCCAACTCCGACCCGGTGATCTCCGCCCGGTTCTTCGGAGTGCTGTCGCTGACCGCCCCGCCGGCCACGCTCCTCGGACCCGCCACCGTGATCCGGGTCCTGTCCAAGTGGCGGACGCCGACCGTCCCGGGCGCCGCCTCCTACCCGGCCCACCACGGGCCACCGGCGGGCGCCGGCGTCGCGGCGGCGGAGCCCGGACGGCCCGGGCGGACCGACGTGCCGGGGGCGCCGGAACATTGAGGTGGCCGGGGCGGGTGCGGCTGCACGGCTCTAGGATCTGCGCATGATCGCTGAGATGCAGTGCGTGGTGCTGGACTGCCCCGACCCGACCTCGCTCGCCGCGTTCTACCAGTCCGTGCTGGGCGGTGAGGTCAACCGTCCGGACCGGCGCTGGTCGACCGGCGCGCGCTGGGCGACCCTGCACGCCCCCACCGGCTTCGTGCTCGCCTTCCAGCGCGCCGAGGACCACCGGCCGCCCCGGTGGCCGGACCCGGAGCGCCCCCAGCAGCTCCACCTCGACTTCGCCGTCGCCGACCTGGACCGGGCGCACGGTCAGGTGCTGGCCGCCGGGGCGAGCCTGCTGGACGAGAGCCGGGCCGCCGAGGGCTGGCGGGTCTACACCGATCCGGCCGGTCACCCCTTCTGCCTGGTCTGCGACTGACGGTCCGGTGAACGGCCGACGGTCCGCGACCGCCGGGGGCACCGGGGAGGACGCGGGCCGGTACCCTTGTTGCGAACGACTTGCAACAAGGGTGAGAGGGGTGGCGGCGCCATGGGGTCTGCGGGGTCCGCGGTGGTGCTCGGCATCGAGTCCTCCTGCGACGAGACCGGCGCCGGGATCGTGCGGGACGGCCGGCTGCTCGCGCACGTCGTCGCCACCAGCATGGACGAGCACGCCCGCTTCGGCGGCGTCGTCCCCGAGATCGCGGCCCGCGCCCACCTGCAGTCCTTCAACCCGGTCGTGCGCCGGGCCCTCGACCAGGCGGGACTGCGCCCCGACCAGCTCGACGCGATCGCCGTCACGACCGGCCCGGGCCTCTCCGGCGCGCTCCAGGTCGGCCTGGCCGGTGCCAAGACCCTCGCCTACGCGCTCGGCCTGCCGCTCTACGGCGTCCACCACCTGGCCGGTCACGTGGCCGCCGACACCCTGGACCACGGGCCGCTGCCCGAACCCTGCATGGTCCTGGTCGTCTCCGGCGGCCACACCTCGCTGCTCCTCGTACGGGACCTCGTGCGCGAGCCGATCCTGCACCTCGGCGACACCCTCGACGACGCGGCGGGCGAGTGCTTCGACAAGGTCGCCCGTGTCCTCGGCCTGCCCTACCCGGGCGGGCCGGCCATCGACCGGGCCGCCCGCGGCGGCAACCCCGGAGCCGTCGTCTTCCCCCGCCCGCTGACCGGCGGGCCGCGCGCGCAGGACCGGTACGCCTACTCCTTCTCCTTCTCGGGGCTCAAGACCGCCGCCGCGCGCTGGGCCGAGAGCCACCGCCTGCGCGGCGAGGAGCCGCCGGTCGCCGACGGCGCGGCCTCGCTCCAGGAGGCGGTGGCCGACGTCCTGACCCGCAAGGCCGTCGCGGCCTGCGAGGAGTACGGGGTCAAGACGCTGGTGGTGGTCGGCGGCGTGGCCGCGAACTCCCGCGTGCGGGAACTCGCGGAGCGTCGCTGCGCCTCTGCCGGGATCCGGTTGCGGGTGCCCGCGATGACGCTGTGCACCGACAACGGGGCGATGATCGCCGCCGTCGGCGACCTCCTGGTGCGGGCGGGCGTGGAGCCGGCCCCGTACGAGCTGACCATCGACCCGTCCGCACCCCTGGAGTGCGCCTCCCTCAACCCGCGCGCTCAGCTGGGGGAGTTCACCGCGACGGGCTGACCTGCACCGTGGTCACCGCCCCACCGGCAGCCTCCTTCGCGACCGTGATCCGGGTCCCGGTGTCCGGCACCTTCACCCCGAGCTGCGGCAGCCGCGCGTCCCAGTAGGAACCGTGGCGGTCGTCGAAGACCGGTACTCCCGGCCGCGCCGGGATCACCACCGGGACGCCCGCCTTGTGCAGCACGACCCGGTCGCTCTTGCCGAGCGAGAAGGTGGCGTCGAAGGTCTGCGCCCGCGCGTTCAACAGGCTCCCGTCCGTGTGCGTCAGCGGCGCCGGACGGGCGTCGACGGGCAGCAGCAGACCGCCGCCCGGGTGCGCCTTGGTGGTGTTGTCGCTGAACGCCGTGTCCCAGAGCCAGATCAGGACGCCCTGCTGGTAGGGGAAGAACTCCACGGTGTCGCCCGTGAACCCGAAGTTGTACGGACCCGTCTTCAGCATGCTTCCGTAGCCGGTGTAGCGACGGTTCTCCACGAAGTAGGCGCGCGGGTGCTGCTCGCTTCCCGTACGCCCCTGCGCGTGCGACCACTTGACCGCCGTCCAGCCGTTGGTGCCGCTCTGCTCCGCGCCGTCGCGCAGCAGCTCCCGGCCGTCGCCGGCCGTGATGCGGATGTCGTCGAAGGAGACGCCCTTGCCGTGGGTGTTGCTGTCGGAGGTCACGCGCAGGCGCAACTGCACCGTCTTCCCGGCGAACCGCTCCAACGGAACCGACAGCCGCGCCCACCCCGCCGAGGTGCCGGTGATTCCCTTCGGGCCGGCCGGTGCGTCGTCCACCGTGCCGGGCAGGGCCGTCCACGCGGCTCCGCCGTCCGTGGAGGCCTCCACCGTCAGGTAGTCGAAGTCCTGCTCGATGTCGTACCAGACGCGGGCGTCGAGCCGGGCCCCGTCGCCGCTCGCGGCCGGGGCCGCGGTCCCCGTGAGGTCGACCGTCCGGGACAAGGTGTTGTCCATGAAGTCGCCGGTGCCGCTCCACCACTGACTGGCGCCCTCGTAGGGATCGGCGAGCTCGGTCGTGGTCACCGAGGGCGGCAGGTGCACCAGCAGGGCCTGCGGATCCTCGGTGTTGTAGCCCGACACCCCGAGCGTCGCACGGGTCGTGCGGCCCGCGTCCGCCTCCGTGTACTGGAGCCAGCCCAGCTGCAGTTTGCTCCACGGGTCGAGGTCGCCGGGGAACTCACCGGTCGTGTTGCGGCCCTTGCCCAGGTAGGAGGCCGCGGACATCAGTGACCAGAAGTTGACGCTGTTGTCCCCGTCCGAGCTGTACAGGTCCGGCAGTCCCAGGTCGTGCCCGAACTCGTGCGCGAAGAGGCCGGCGCCGCTGTTCTCCCCGCCCGTCAGGTAGTCGCCCGCCCACAGGCCGGTGTCGCCGACCGGGGTGCCGCCCGCCTTGTTGCCCGCGGGCCCCGTGCTTCCGGCCTGGTTCCAGTACGCGAACCAGCGGTGCGCCCACACGGCGTCCTTGCCCTGGGCTCCGCCGCCCCAGGTCTGGTCCTTGCCCGCGTGCACCACGACGAGGTGGTCGAGGTAGCCGTCCGGCTCGTCGAAGTTGCCGTCGTGGTCGGCGTCGTAGCGGTCCCACACGTCGTACTCGGCGAGCTGCGCCTTGATCTGCTCGGGCGTACGGCCCTTCGCGCGCTCGGAGTCGTACCAGGCGGTCGTCGCGTCCCGGATCATGTCCCAGTTGGTCCGGCACTGGCCGGGCTCGGAACAGTTGTCCGTGCCGTAACGGGCCTCGTTCCAGGGAAGTTTGACCCAGTCGGTCACCGTGCCGTCCATGTCGTAGCGACCGGAGGACTGGAGCCGGTAGTAGGCGCGCAGGGACGCGGACTGCGGGTCGGTGGAGAAGAACTGCTTCTGGTAGGAGGCCCGGTCGAAGTCCTTGCGCCACAGGGTGTGGTTGTCGTCCTTCGCCGGCTTGGCGATGGTGTTGTGCAGCGGGCCCGGGGCGCCGCCGAAGCGCGGTTTGCCCTCGAACTCGGTGGTGTTGTCCACCTGGTCGCCGAACTCGGCGAGGATCACGAAGACCTTGTCCTTGCGCTCCTGTGCCAGCTCGACGTACCGCTTGCCGACCTTGGCCTGGCGCGGGAGCGTCCCGTCGGCCTCGGCCCGCAGGCCGTCGGGCCCGCCGGCCGCGACTTCCTCGAGGGCCTGGCGGCGCAGGGCCTGCCGCTGGAGTTCCAGGGGAGCGGGCGGCGGGGCGGCGGCCTGTTCGGCTCGCGGCTGCCCGGCCGGGAGAGGGGGCGGGGGTGCGGCGGCGAAGGCGGGGCCGGTGAGCACCGGGGCGGCGAGCAGGGCGAGGGATATCGCCGCTCCTACCGCAGCGAGTCTGCGCAACGTGGCGGGCCTCTCTGGGAGTTCGGATCGAAGCGCGAGTAATATTTCACATGTGACAGGTGATTTATAGATGCGGTGCGGATCCCGCGGTGCGTCAGGACGACCGCCCGGATCGCGTCCCCCTGGATCCGGCGCCGGTTCCGGCGGTGCGTGCGGCGGTGCGTGCGGCAGTGGATCCACCTCGGCCGATTTCCGGGTGCGCACGGTCCTAACTCGTCGTTCCGAGGGCCCCGTTCACCGCGCGGCGCTATCGTGCCGGGCGGGGGACGACTGTGCGAGGGGGCGGAACCGCGATGCGATTTCTGTTTGTGCACGGCACGGGGGTGCGACAGGAGCGGCACGACACGCTCTTCGCACTGGTGCGGGGCCGGCTGACCGCCCGGTTCCCCGACGCGGCCGTGGACTCCTGCTTCTGGGGGGAGCGGTTCGGGGCCACCCTGAGCGCTCACGGCCGGTCCGTCCCCGGACTGAAGCCGCCCGGCGGAGCCCCGGGCCCCGGGGACGAGGAGGCCGCCGAATGGGGGCTGCTGCTCGCCGACCCGCTGTGCGAGCTGCGGGTCCTCGCCGAAGCCGGCTGGGACACCGGCGCGAACCGCGCGGACGGCGCGGACTCGGACGATCCCTTCGCGATGCCCGGGGTCCGGCCCGCCGGGGTCCGGGTACTGGAACTGCTGGCCGGCCTCGCGGACGAGCCGGGAGCCCCCGCGCCCGCGCCCGGGTCCGGGCCGAGCGCCCCCGGGGCCGATCCGCTCGGAGGAGGCGAGCAGGCCGCACTGCTGCGCGGCACCGGCCTCGCCGCCGGGTTCCCCGCCGCCCTTGAGCTCGTGGCCGGCTCCACCGAAGCCGCCCGCGCCGGCGCGCGCGCCACCGAGGAGCCGCAGGCCCGGGAACTGGCCACCGCCCTCGCCCGCGCGGTGACCGCCGCCGCGCTCGCCCGGGTCGGAGCCGAGGCCGACTGCACCGGCGCCGAACGCGACCGGCTCGTCCACCTGCTCACCGCCCGCCTCGGCGGCGACGCCCGGGTCCCCGGCGCCCGGGCCGCCGCGGTCCTCGGCCGGCTCGCGATGCGCGTCACCACCCAGCCGCTGCTCAACGCCTGGCGCGGCTCCCTGACCGTCGGAGCCACCCCGGCCCTCGGCGACATCCTCCGCTACCAGGCCCGCGGCGCCGGCCTCCGCACCTTCCTGCACGAGCGGATCACCGCCGAGGACGGGCCGACCGTGCTCATCGGCCACAGCCTCGGCGGCATCGCCCTCGTGGACCTCCTCGCGCTCGGCGCCGCCCGCGGCGAGCCCGTCCCCGGGGCCGCGCTGCTCGTCACGGTGGGCTCGCAGGCCCCCTTCCTCCACGAACTGGGCGCGCTCACCGGGATCGCGCCCGGCGCGAAGCTCCCGTACGCCTTCCCTCGCTGGCTCAACGTCTACGACCGCCAGGACGTGCTCGCGTACCTGGCCGAGCCCGTCTTCCCCGGCGACCCGCGCGTGAGCGACCACGAGATCGGCAGCCGCCAGCCGTTCCCGGCCTGCCACAGCGCCTACTGGAAACAGGACTCCCTCTACGCGCTCATCGAACAGGCGGTGTCCGAAGCGGAGATCGCGTGACCCCCCTCGACTTCCTCCCCCCGACCCTGGGGCCGCGGCGCACCTTCGCGCTCGTCGCCGGGGTCGAGAGCTACGCCGTCAGCCACCGCTGGAACCTGCACGGCCCGGCCCGCGACGCCCTCCGCTTCGCCCGCTGGCTGACCGGGCCCGCGATGGTGCCGCCCGGCCACGTAAGGCTGTTGCTGTCCCCGCTGGACGATCCGGACACCCTCGACTGGTCGGCCTCACCGGGGCTCGAAGCCCTGCGCACCACGCACCGGCCGGCCACCGAGGAGAACGTGAAGGCGGTCCTCCTCGACGAACTCCCCGCGTGTGACGGAGACCTGCTCTGGATCTTCTGGGCCGGGCACGGCTACATCGAGCCGCGCGGCGGTGAACTCATGCTGCCCTGCGCCGACGCCAGCCCCGGCCAGATCCGCCACCTCAACCTCGACTCCGCGCTGCGCTGGTGGCGCACCGACCTCGTCAAGCACCGCAGGTTCCCGCTCCAGGCGGCCCTGGTGGACGCCTGCCGGGTCGACGCGCCCCGCGACGCCCGGTGGAACTTCGGCACCAACGACTACGGCGGCGGCGCCACCGTGCCCGGGCGGAAGCAGTTCCGGCTCTTCGCCTCCCGGGAGGGCGAGGCCGCGCAGAACGACGCCGAGCGCGGCGCGGGCCGGTTCACCGAAGCGCTCCTCGACGAACTCGGCGAGAACTCGGTGCGCGAGGCCGTCGTCGGGCTCGCCGACACGGCCCGCTCCGTCCACCGCACCTTCCGGGAACTGCGCGAGCGCGGCGAGGGCTGGCAGCTCCCGCAGTTCGTCGTCGACCGCGACTGGGACGCCTGCTCGTTCCTCGACGACGACCTGACCGGAGCCGCCCTGCCGCGGGCGGCCCGCCTGGACCAGGCCGCCTGGGACGGACTCGGTGACCTCTTCGAGGGCCGAGAGCTGCCGCGCTGCGCCTACGAGGCCTACACGTGGGCGTTCAGGGCCACCGGCTGCGCGGCTCCCCTCCAGGGCGGCCTGCCCGGCGAGAGCCTGCTGGAAGTGGTCCAGGACCTCGACGAGCGCCACGGCGGTCCGGGCGGGATGCCGCTCGCGGTGCCCTTCGTACGGTTCCTCGGCGAGCGGGCCGCGGCGGCCGACGAGCGCTGGGCCGCCCGGCTGCGCGACTGGGTGCGTGAGACCCGGGAGCGCCTCGCCCTGCCCCCGCTGCGCCCGCCGCCCCCGTCGCAGCGCAGGACGGCCCTGCACGTGCGGCTGGAGTCCCCGCCGGGCGGTGAGGACGGCTTCCTGGCCCGGATGTGGCTGCGCCGGGACGCGACCGAGCACATCTGGGAGTCGGAGGGCGAGCCGGTCCGGCTGGACGCGATACGGGCCGAACTCGTACGCCAGCTGGGCAGCGTGGGGCGGGCGGCGGGCGATTCCTCCGGGCACGCCGAGGCGGGCCGGCCCTCGGGCGGGGTGGAGCTGATCGAGTTCCACGTGCCGTACGAACTGCTCGACCTGGACTTCGACCAGTGGCCGGTCCCGCGCGGCCCGCAGGGGCGGACCCGGGCCCTGGGGCTGGTCTACCAGGTGGTGGTGCGCTGCCCGCAGGAACGCGAGGACACCGCCGCGGAGTGGCGGGACAAGTGGCGCTGGCTGTGGTCCCAGGGCGGCCGGCACGCCGACGCGGTCCGGGTGGTGACCGACGCGGACGTGGACGACGGCCTCGGCATGGAGCTGGGGGCCGGGCGGGCACCCGCCTGCGTGCTGGCGCAGACGCCGGCCGGGGCGCGGACGGGAGCGGCGGTGGAAGCGGTGCTGGAGGGAGGGGTTCCCGTGGCGGTGTGGCGGCGCGCGGGCGGCCGGCGCGAGGATGCGGCGGCTCCGGGCGCGCAGGCCGGCCGGCTCGGCCCGCGCGATCCGCGCGACCCCCCCGGGCGGCCGGCCCGCCCGGGAGGCCGGGGCTCGGCCGTGCCTCCCGACCTCCTCGCGCTGCTCGCGCCGGCCGGGGAGGACGGCCGCCCCGACCCCGGCGCACTCGACGTGCTCGCGCTGCCGGAGCGCGTGCGGGAAGTGCGCCGGGCGGCCGCCCTGGCGGCCGCGGGCGCCCCGCCCGGCGAAGGTCAACGAGCGCCGGGGGAAGACCGGTTGGTTCTCTTGTGGGACGATCCCGACGACACGCTCACCCTCCGGTCCCTGGCTTGAATCGATGCCGATGCCCCTGCGGACGCCGGCGCCGGTTCCCGGCCCGGAGCCCGGCCCCGATCCCCACCCCCACGCCGGTCCCGACGGGGGCCCGGCGACCGACCGCGACGACCGACCGCGCTATTCGACGATGGAGGCAGAGGCAGTGGCGAAGGACTGGTGGCTGTACCACGGGACCGGCGAGGCCGCCGAGCGCCGGACCAGGCTGGAGACCGGACCGCCACCGCCCTGGCGCGATTTCACCGGCATCCCGGACCCGGGGTACACGCCCCCCGGCTGCGAGGGACCGGCCTGGGAGCGCACCTGGCGGCGGGGCGAGGGCTACGTACCCGACGACACGGAGAAGGACGTGGTCAACACGGCGCTGCACCTGCGCAGGCCGCTCCTCATCACGGGCAAACCGGGCGTCGGCAAGTCGACGCTCGCCTCCAGCATCGCCGCCGACCTGGGCCTGGGGCCCGTACTGCACTGGCCGATCACCAGCCGGACCGTCCTGCGCGACGGCCTGTACCTGTACGACGCGATCGGCCGGCTCCAGGAGGCGGGCCTCGAACAGCTGCGCACCGCGGGCTCCGCGCCCCCGGGGGCGGGGGTCCGGGACCTCCCGGACCCCGCCCGGACACCCGGTCCGGGCCCCGCCCCCGGCGGCCCGTCCATCGCCCGCTACCTGCGCCTCGGGCCGCTCGGCACGGCCCTCCTGCCCCAGGACCGCCCACGGGTCCTGCTCGTCGACGAGATCGACAAGAGCGACATCGACCTCCCCGGCGACCTCCTCACCGTCTTCGAGGACGGCGGCTTCGACATCCCCGAACTCGCCCGGCTCGCGAAGGAGGAGCCGGCCGTGGCCATCGGCACCGACGACGATCCGGACGCCGCCGTCCGGATCACCCAGGGCCGCGTCCAGTGCCGGCACTTCCCCGTCGTCGTCCTCACCAGCAACGGCGAACGCGATTTCCCGCCCGCCTTCCTGCGCCGCTGCGTCCGCCTCCACATGGAGCCGCCCGGCCTCGACAAACTCGCCCGCATCGTGCGCGGGCGGCTCGGCGTGGACATCGAACAGGGCGACGACGAATACCGCGAGCTGGTCAAGAGCTTCCTCGACCGCGCCGACGACGGGGACCTCGCCACCGACCAGCTCCTCAACGCCATCCAGCTCCGCCTGGTCGGAGCATGGTCCGCCCCCGACGACCGGGACCGCTTCCTCGCCACCGTCATGCACCACCTCACCGGGCCCTCCGCGTGATCGACAAGCTCCTCGCGGCCTTCGCCGAAGGCGCCGAGGAGGGCGGCCCGCGCACCGGGGTGGGGGCGGAGGAGATCGCCGACATCCTGTGGCTCGCGACCCGCGTGGACGCGCTGGCGGACCCCCCGGCCGCCGCCGGCCCGCCACCGGAGGCGCCGCAACCGCCCCAGGGCGCCGCACCGGACCGGGCCGCGCCGGAGTTGCCCGGCATCGCCCGCGAGCCGGGGGAGCCGGGAGTGGAGTTCTTCCCGGCGCCGGGACCCGGGTCCACCGGGCCGACCGGCCCGGCCGCCGGCCCTCCGGACCCGGAGGGCAAGGCCGGGGGAGCCGCCCCCGCGCCGCCGCGGCGCCGGGGAACGCCCCTGCGCCTGCCGCGCGCCGCCTCCCTCGACGACCCGCTCGCCCTGATGCGCTCCCTGCGCCCCGTCGGCCGCCGCAACATCGGCGGCCCGGGGGAGGAACTGGACGAGCAGCTCACCGTGGAGCGCAGCATCGAGCGGATGGTGCTCACGCCCGTGCTGCGGCCCGCCGAGAGCCGCTGGCTGGACGTCGCCCTGGTCGTCGACGGGCACCACTCGATGCTGCTCTGGTCCGACCTGGTGGAGGAGGTCCGCGGGGTCCTGGCCCGCAGCGGGGTCTTCCGCGACGTACGGACCTGGCAGCTCACCGGCACCGGCACCGGCGGCACCCCCATGGTCACGCGCGGCTGCGGCACCCCGCCCCGCAACCCCCTGGAGCTGGCCGACCCGGCGGGCCGCCGGCTGATCCTCGTCCTCTCCGACACGGTCGCGGGCGGCTGGCGCGAAGCGCCCCTGCGCGGCGTGCTCCGGCAGTGGTCGGCGCACAACGCCGTGGCCGTGCTCAACGTCCTGCCCGAGCGGCTCTGGTCGCGCGGCGCCGTCCGGCCGGTACCCTTCGCCGTCCGCGCGGAACGGCCCGCGGCGGCCACCCGGTCCTGGCAGCGGGTCCCGGTGGTCCGGCGGGCGCGCGGCGGGGGAGCCGTGATCCCGGTGGTCGGCATCGCCTCGGGCAGCCTGGCCCGGCTGGTGCGCGTGGTGTCGGGCGACGGGCGCTGGCGGCGCCTGGCCTGCCTGCGGCTCGACGCGGAGCCCGCGCACGAGACGGCGTACGGGGCGGCGTACGAGATCCCCGGACCGCAGGGCCCCTTCCCGGACCCCCTCGACGCGGTGGAACGCTTCCGCGCCAACGCCTCCCCGACCGCCCAGCGCCTCGCCGCACACCTGGCCGCCGTACCCCTCACGCTGCCCGTGATGACCCTCGTGCGCCGCTCCCTGCTGCGGGACTCCGAGCACAGCCACCTCGCGGAGGTGGCGCTCGGCGGTCTGTTCGCTCCCTGGGGCGCCGAACAGCTGTCGGACCAGGTGGAGTTCCATTTCCTACCCGGCGTACGGGAGGCGCTGCTCGGCGCGCAGCTGCGCGGGGACGTGGCCGCCGTACGGGAGCTGGTGCGCCGCCGGGTCTGGGAGTACATGTCCCGGCACCGCGGCACCGGGCGGGACTTCACGGCGATCAGGGTCGCGGACGGCACGGAGGGCCGCCGCGAGCTGGCCGACGGGGCCATGCCGTTCGCGACGGCCGGGCGCCCGGACCCGGGGCTCGGCGAGCAGGTGGTGCGGGTCCGCTTCGAGCCGATGCGCGAACCGCAGGCGGTCGGCGTACTGCTGTCGCCCCGGATGGTCCTCACGGTCGGGGACGGGATCGGGCGCAATGCCGTCGGCTGGGTCAGGTCCGGATACCGCGAAGTGCCCTGCCGTTCCGTGTGGTGGGACGAGGCCGTGCCCAGGGTGTTCCTGCTGCTGGCCGACGAGGACCTGGTGGATCCGGGTCCGTGGCTGCCGGCGCAGTGGGCCGAGGCGACGGGCAAGCGCGTGCGGCTGCGGGTGGACGGTTCGACCGACGAGGGCGAGCGGATCGCGCTGACCGGCGAGGTCCTCCCGTACGAGGGCGAGCGCAACGGCGAGCTCGTCCGGCTCTCCGCCGAGACGGAGACCTGGACCCACTACGTCGGCGCTCCGGTCTCGCGCGAGGGACGGCTGGCGGGCATCGTGCACACCGTCCTGCCCGACCGGATCGTGTTCCTGTCCGGGCAGGCACTGATCGAACAGCCGGGATTCCGCGAGGTGATGACGGACCACGTGCGCTCGCGGGCCGAGGACTCCGGCATCTGCCTGGCGATCCGGCCCGAGATCGCCGCGGGGCCGATCGGCCGGACGCTGCTGCCCGAGCTCGCCGGGCTCGTCGCGGGGGCGACGACGGACATCGGGCTGCCCGGGGCGGCGTCCTCCACGGACGACGGCGCCGTCCTGCTCGTCACGGTGTCGGCGCCGGGCGCCCTGGGCAAGGCCGGCCGGCTCCTGGCCGAACTCCCCGGGGTGGTGGCGCGGTTGCGCGGCGGCTCCGGCGACTGGGACTTCGGTCTCGCGGTGGCTCTGGCCAGGGGGGAGTTCACGGTCGGGGACCGGGCGGTGCGCGGGCCCGCGGTGGACGAGGCCCGGCGGCTGGCCCGCCACGGGGCGGTCGCGGAGCGGCTCAGGCGGCCGGACGCGCTGGGCGCCGTCCTCACGGTGCAGGGCGAGTCGCTGCGCGGAACCGGCGGGCTGGGACACCTGGCCGTCGAGGCGCTGGAGCCGGAGCCGGAGCCGGAGTACGAGCCGGTCGAGGAGTCCGGTCCGCAGTCCGGTCCGCAGTCGAGTCCGCAGTCCGCTCCGGATCCGGAGCCGGGGGCCGGACCGGCGGGCTGGATCTGCCTCGACGGCCCCACCGAGGTGGCGCGGGCGCTGGTGGACGCCGAGTTGCGCAACGACGAGCCGGCCGTCGACTGGCCGCAGTGCGGCTACGGGGCCACGGCGGCCGATCCGGCCGGCTGCATCGGGATCCGGCTGCCGGGCCGGCACGGCTGCCTGGCGCACGTGAGCGCGGCCGAGCAGAACGAGTACGTCAGGGGGCTGAGGCCGGGTTCCGAGGTGGACCTGCGCGGCACCACCTTCGCGAACCGTCTCCTCGCCCGCGTGCTGGGCAAGCTGCGCGACCCGCTGACCGAGCACGTCCGGATGGGGGCCGCGGTGTTCGACCGCGCGCGCTTCACCGACGGATGGAGCACGGTGGGGGCCGAGTTCGAGGGCCGCGTCTCCTTCGACCGGGCCGTCTTCGACACCCCGGCACGCTTCGAGACCTCCCGCTTCAAGGGAACGGCCTCGTTCGGCCGGACCGTGTTCCGGCACGGCTGCGCCTTCGACGGGAGCACCTTCGACCGCGGAGTGTGCTTCAGCAGGGTGGACTTCGGCGGGACCGCGGGGTTCACGGACACCCTGTTCGTCCGCGACCTCGACATGGCCCGGGCCGAGCTGTGGCAGCGGACCCTCATGAGCCGGATGCGGGTCCGGGGGGCGGCGAACTTCGCGAGCACCGTGTTCCACGGCCGGAGCACGTGGAGCCGGACCGCCTTCCTCGGGCCGGCCTCGTTCGCGTCCACCGTGTGGGGGGACGCCTTGCTCTTCGACGGGGCCCGCTTCGAGGACCGGGCCTCCTTCGACGACGCGACCTTCGACTCCCCGGCCGTGTTCACGGCCACCGTCTTCGCGGACGGGGCGACCTTCGACCGCGTCGACTTCGCCGAGTCCGCCGAGTTCACGGACGTGTCCTTCGCCGACCCCGCCCGGCTCCCCGAGGCGTGGCGGGCCCTGCTGGCCTCGCAGACGGGCTCCGTCACCTTCAGGACCCCGCCCGCGAACCCCGCCGGGTGAGTTCTACGCGGCTCCGGGAGCCGCGCCGTCCCCGCGCAGCAGGAAGAAGAGGCTGGGCCCGAAGTTGATCGCGGCCAACGGGCTCTGGATCCGCTGCTCGACGGCCAGCAGGCGGTCCTCGCCCAGCCTCTGCTTCAGCGTGCCGCTGCGCAGGTTGGACACGGACAGCTTCTCCTCGACCCGCAGCCCGGCCTCCGCGAACTGCCGTACGACGGTGTCCGGATGGTGGTTCACGAACGGGATGCCGCCTTCGGCCGCCTTCGCCGCGGAGCGGATGTCCACCGGCCGGCGCGGGATGCCGCGCAGTCGCTTGGCGTAGCGCAGCTTGTTCAGCATGTGCGCGGAGTTGGCCACCTCGATCAGGGCCCGGCCGCCGGGCTTCATCACGCGCGCTGTCTCGCGCAGCGTGGGGCCGGGGTCGGGCAGGTGGTGCATGACGCGGATCATGGAGACGAGGTCGACCGTCCCGTCGTCCAGGGGGATGGTCCCGGGGTGCATGTGGTGCGCCGTGACGCCGGCGTGGCCGGCGAGGAGCCGGTGTGCGATGCCGACGTGCTTGGAGCTCGGGTCGAACATCATGACCCGGTCCGCGTACTCCTTGAGGACCGGACTCAGCCGGCCGAAGCCGCCGCCCACTTCACAGACGAGTCCGTAGCGGGCGCCGTCCCGCCCGATCAGCCGCTTCACCGCGGCGATCTCCGCCGCGTGTTCGTAGTCGCGCCCCTCCCAGTAGCCGACGTAGTCCTCCGACTCGTCGTCGTACTGGTCCCCCCGCGCCGCGCCGCCGTCCATGCTGTCCGCCCCCCGGATCGACATCTGGGGGCATCATCCCGGCGGAGCCCGGTGGAGGGAACGGCTCGGGTGCGTGGTGCCTGCACGGGCTCCCGGGCTCCCGGGCTCCCGGGTCCGGGGCTGGTCGGCCCCGGACCCGGGAGCGCGGCACCCGGCACCCGGCACTCGGTCACCGTGGGCGCGTGGAGGCGCGTCCCGCGTGCCCGCGTGCCCGCGTGCGTGTGCCGCCGGGCTCAGGCGGTGGGCGGTACCCCGCGCGGACGCCCGGCGCCCCGGGTCAGGCGGTGGCCGCCGATCCCCGCGACGGCGGCGAGCACGCCGCCGGCCGCCGTCCAGAGCCACCGGTCGGACCACCAGCCGCCGGACCAGCCGTCGGCCGGCTCGATGCCGGACGCCGTGCCGGAACCGGGCACGAGCGGCGCCGCGAGGGCGTTGCCGACCGCGTACGCGCCGCCGGCCTCCTTCGCCGCCGCCCGCAGCCGGGCCCGCACCGGCTGGCCGAGGTCCTCCGGCGCGAGGTCGGTGACCGTGAGCCGGACGTAATAGGCGCCCGGCAGCGGGTCGTTGCCCCACGGGTCTCCGCCCGAGCGGACCGGGCGCAGCGTGCAGGACAGTTCCACCGTGGCGGCGTCCTTGGCCGCCGTACCGGTCTGCTTGCCGTACATGCAGGGCTGGCGGCGTCGCAGACCGTCGTAGACGTCGAGCTGCCACGTGGAGGAGGCGTGCCGGCCGGCCGCGGCGGGCAGGGTCACCGAGGCCTCGACCGTGGCGCGCTGCCCGGTGTCCAGGGGGAGTACCCAGTACAGGTAGTCACCGGTGGAGGCGCCGGCGGTGGCCTCCTGGCCCAGCCGGACCGGCGTGGCCGTACGGAATGCCGTGCCGGCCTCGGTCGGCGCCGCCGGGCCGGCGCCCTGGCTGCCGCTCGGGCTCGGCGACGGCGAGGCCGCGACACCGAGCAGCGCACCGCCCACCAGCAGTCCTGCGCCCAAGAGGCGCCACCCACGCCCACGTCTCATTGCCACAACACCCATCAGTTGGTCCTCCAGACCGCGATGCGCCAGCGGGAGATCCAGCCCCACACCAGGCCGGCGAGGAAGCCGGTAAGCACGAGCACACCGAGCAGCCACCAGCCGCGCCCGAGACCGAAGGCGGCCACGTCGCCCGCCCCGTCCGGACCGTCCACCACGTCGACGGTCAGCTCGACCGGCATGCCGGGGGTGGTCTTGACCGAGGCGGGAGCCGAGAAGGAGTTGCTGACCTGCAGACACACGATCTCCGCCGGCTGCTCGTCGTCCCCGTCGCGCGCCTTGGGGTAGCGCAGCCCGGAGGAGATCAGGTCGGTGCGACCGTCACCCGCCTCCTGGCCGCGTACGATCTCCCGCCCGCTCGCCGTCGTGGCGCGCAGCAGGACCCCGTAGTCGTCGTTGACGGCCCGGTCGGCCCCGATGCTCACCGAGGCGCGCAGTTCCTGGCCGGGCTTGACGGCCACCCGGTACCAGCGGTGCTCCCCGAAGCTCTCGCGGTCGGTGTAGAGGCCCGGCTTCAGCTCCGGGGCGCCCTGGCACTGCCCGGCCCCTTCGGTGGCCACCGGATTGACCACGGGCGTGGCCGCCCGGTCGACCAACTGCTTTACCCTGCCGGAAAGTTCGGCGGTGTGCTGCACCGAGGTGTACGTGCCGCCCGTGGCCTCGGCGATGCAGATCAACTGGTTGCGGGTCTTCGCGTCGGGAACCAGCCCGAGCGTGTCGATGACCAGGTGGATCCCCTTGGCCGCGATGTCCCGCGCCACTTCGCACGGGTCGAGCGGGGCGCAGGTGTCCTCGCCGTCGGTGATGAGCACGATCCGCCGGGTGGCGTCACCGCCCTTGAGGTCGTCGGCGGCCCCGAGCAGGGCCGGTCCGATGGGGGTCCAGCCGGTGGGGGCGAGCGTCGCCACCGCGGTCTTGGCCTCGGTCCGGTTCAACGGACCCACCGGGTAGAGCTGCTTGGTGTCCTTGCAGCCCTGGTTCTTGTCGTCGCCGGGGTAGTTGGCGCCGAGGGTCCGTATGCCGAGCATGACATCGTCGGGCACGGCGTCCAGTACCTCGTTGAACGCCTGTTTCGCGGCGGACATCCGAGATTGCCCGTCGATGTCCTGGGCGCGCATCGAGCCGCTGACGTCCAGTACCAACTCGACCTTGGGCGCTTCCTTCGCCACCGGCTCACCGGCGGCGGCACCTGCCGGGAACAACCCGGCAGCCAGGGTGACAAGCAGACCGCACGCGCCGGCCGCCACCCATCTTCTAGTGATCATCGCCGGATCGTATTGAGATTCCCCCCACCCGCCAAACCGCCCGCCTCACGGTCCCTCGGCCATAGCGGAGCGTGACGGGGCGGGCCGGGTCCCCCGTCGGCTCCGTCCCACCGGGGCGTGCGGGGTTCCGGTACCTCGCCGGGCCCGTCGGACGTCCGTCGGGCGCGGCGGGGACGCATCGGCCCGCGGGGTCAGCCCCTCGCGTGCTGGTGGAGGCTGGCTGCCAGGAGGTGGGAGTCGAGCAGGGAGACGTCGGCCGTCCTGTCCGCCCGTGCGAAGCCGGCCAGCATCCGCTTGGTCAGGACGAGCGCTTCGGGCGAGCGCCGGACCAGGGGCCTGGTCCAGGAATCGATCACCTTGTCCAGTTGGCCGAGCGGGGAGGTCCGGTGGAGCAGACCGATGCGGTGCGCCGTGTCGGCGTCGAAGACGTCGCAGGTGAGCATGAGCTCGCGGATCCGGGAGGTGCCGGCCTCGGAGACCAGGCGTCCCATCGCCCCGCCCCACGCCGGCGGCAGCCCTATGCCGACCTCCGGCATCCGAAAGCGGCTGGTGTCGGCGCCGGCGCGCAGATCGCAGAAGGAGGCGAGCGCGAGCCCGGCGCCGATGACCCGTCCGTGCAACCGGGCGATGGTGACCGCGTGGGTGTTCTCCAGGGCCTGGCACAGGCGCTGCGCCTTGTCGGCGATGCGCCGCAGGCCGACGCCGGAGGGATCGGCGGTCAGGGCCTCCTGGTACTCGTTGCGGTCGGCGCCCAGGCAGAAGTCCGTACCCAGTGACGAAAGCGTCAGGATCCGGACGTCGGGTCTCTCGTGGAGGTCGTCGAGCAGGGCGAGGAGGTCGTCGAGCACCGCGGCGTCCAACGTGTCCTCCTGCCCCCAGGGGTTGAGGCGGACGTGCAGGACGGGGCCGTCCTGCTCGACGCGTATCGCCTTGGGAGCGGACCGGGCGTACGAGGGGACGTACGAAGGGGGGTACGTGGGGACGGGGACGGAGGTGGGGACGGGGACGGGGGTGGAGACGGGGACGGGGGAGGGGGCCGGTTCGGTCATGCGAGTGCTACGTCCAGGTTCAGCAGGCGCCGGAAGGCCACGCGGGGCGCCATCGACGGGGGGCGTACGAGGGTGAGGCGGGGAAGGCGCCGGATCAGTTGCCGCAGGAGGGTCTGGGCTTCGAGACGGGCCAGTGGCGCGCCGAGGCAGTAGTGGATGCCGCCACTGAACGCGAGGTGGTCGGCCGAGCGCGCGGGGTCGAACCGGTCCGGGTCGCCGTGTCTGGCCGGGTCCCGGTGCGCCGCTCCGATCATGAGGTGGACCATCTCGTCGCGGCGGATCTCGATGCCTCCCAGCACGGAGTCCTGCGAGGCGACCCTGCTGATCACGTGGGTGGGCGGGTCGTAGCGGAGGGTCTCCTCCACGAAGCCGGGTACGAGGCCCGGGTTGTCGGCGACCACGTCCCAGCGTTCCGGGCTCTCGACGAGCCGGAGCGTCATCGTCGACAGGAGGGTCGCGGTGGTTTCCAGCGCCGCCAGCAGGACGAACAACACCAGGTAGTAGACCGCCTCGTCGGCCTTGTCCCGGTCGGGCTCGATCGCGTCCCACGTCCGGATCCACCGGGTGACGGGATCCTCACCGGGCCGGGAGCGCCGCTCGCGCACCAGGTCCATGAAATAGGTGCGCAGCTCCGCCGTGGCCGCGTCGGACAGGGCCAGCTGGCTGGCCGACGGCAGCAGCTCCTGCGTGAAGACCTGGTCGTGCGTCAAGTGCCGCAGCCTCGGCCAGTCGGCCCGCGGCAGTCCCAGCCAGTCACCTATGGTGGCCACCGGCAGCTCCTCGCAGACAAGCTCCGAGAAGTCCGCCTCGCCGGTGCGTATTCGCTCCGTGAAGGCGTCGAGGAGCTGATCCGTGGTCCGGCTCACGTTGCGGCCGATGTGCTCCACCGTGGATCGGTCGAACGTGCCCGCCGCCCGCCGCACCCGGGTGTGGTCCGGGGCGTTGAGCGCGGCGAGGGTGTTGCTCATCTCGCGGGAGGAGGGCGCGTTCCAGCGTGTACCGGGGCCCTGCCGCTCCCGCCACTGTCTGTCGGGCTCCAGCCATTGACGGCTGCGCAGGACCTGGTCGCAGGCGGCGAAGCCCGTCACGGCGAAGCCGCCCCAGGGGGCGGGCACCACGTCGCCCCGCGCGAGGAGTTCCGCGTATATCGGGAAGGGGTCGGCCTGCCCTCTGGCCGTCCGCAGACGGGAGAAGAGGGAGGCGGACGCCCGGCGGTCGTACGACGGAGTTGTGGCAACCCCCATGATGGCGGCTCCTTTCTGAGGACCAGCCGCCATGCATACCCATGTGATCGTTAGGGCATCCACTACCACTGGGTACTCAGGAGGTTACGAGAATCACACTTGCCTCACTCACCCCTGGTCCATGCCAGGAAGCGGCTGAACAGGCCGCCCTTGGCCTGCGACGCGCCACCGGCGCCCGTGTGCGAGGGTCCGGGGTGGGAGGGGGAGGAGGCGGCCGTCTGCTGCTGGGGCACCTGGCCCGCGTTCGACCCGGCCGGTCCGGAAGATCCGGCGGACCCGGGGGCTCCGGCGGCCCCGGGGGACCCGGCCGACCGGGCCGCCTGGGGAACGGTGCGCGGGGTGAAGCGGATCGGGAGGGTGACCAGCGTGCGGCTCCACGGGCTCGGCGCCCAGGTGAGCGCCTTGAACGGGACCCGCAGCTCGACGTCGAGAAGCTGGTTGAGCAGGGCCTCGACGGCGGTCACGGCGATCATGAAGGCCGGGTCCTTGGCGGGGCAGGCGTGCGGGCCCGCTCCGAACGCCAGGTGTGCCTTGGCGCTGAGCTGTTCGCGGTGTTCGGTCAGCTTCGGGTCGGTGTTGGCCGCGGCGAACGAGATGAGGACCGGGTCGTTGGCCCGGACGAGCCTGCCGCCGAGCTCGACGTCGTGCGTCGGGTAGTGCGCGGCGTAGTTGGCGATCGGCGCGTAGTTCCAGAGGGTCTGGGAGACCGCGTCCTCGACCGGGAGGCCGACCTGCCAGTCCTCTCCGAGGTACAGGGCGCTACTGGTGCCGATGGCCGCGGCCAGCGGGGCGGTGCCGCCGGAGAGCAGGGTGACCAGCTGGTGCAGCACCTCCTCGTCGCTCAGCTGCGCCGGGTGCTCCATCAGGCGCGTCGTCAGGTCGGCCGTCGGGCGGCGCCGCTTGAGGGCGATCAGTTCGGTGAGCGCCCCGCCCAGCACCTCGTCGGCCCCTGGCGTTCCCTCGAAGATGCCGCTGATGCCGGCGATCACGCGGTCGCCGATCTCGGGCGGGCAGCCGAACAGCTCGCTGAAGACCAGCAGGGGCAGCGGCTGGGCGTACTCGGCCATCAGCTCCGCCTGGCCGCGGATGTCGGTACTGAACTGGCTGATCAGGTAGTTGGCGGACTGCTGCGTCTGCCTGATGAGCTGGTGCTCGTTGACCGTGGCGAGGCTGTCGGTAACGGCCCGCCGCAGGCGCGCATGGGCCGCACCGTCGCTGAAGAGCGCGTTGGGGCGGTAGCCCATCATGGGCAGTGCCGGGCTGTCGGCCGGGACGCGCCCCTCGTTGAGGGCGTTCCAGCGGCGGGAGTCGCGCACGAAGGAGGCGGGGTTCTGCAGCACGTACAGAGCGGCGTCGTAGCTGGTGACGAGCTCGGCCTGGACGTCGGGGGCGATGTCCACGGGCGCGCTGTGACCGAAGGGGCGCAGCTGTGCGTAGTGCTTGTCGGGGTCGGCTCCGAACGAGGGCCCGTACATCTGGACGTTCCCGTGCGCGGGGCAGCCGGGGGGTATCTCCTGCGGGTCACGAGGCTGTTGCATTCCTGCGCTCCTAGCCGAGTTGGGACATGAGGTGTTTCACGAGGGTGATGAGGGCCCGCGCCGAGGAGTTCTCGTCCCGTACGTCGCACTCCACGACCGGGGTCTCGGCGGTGAGGTTCAGGGCCTCGCGCACCTCTTCGAGCGGGTAGTCCGTGGTGCCCTCGAAGTGGTTCACGGCGATGGCGTACGTCAGACCGAAGCGTTCGACGAGGTCCAGAACGGGGAAGGACTCGTGCAGCCGCTCCGGGTCGACCAGGACCAGCGCGCCCAGGGCGCCCCGGGAGAGCTCCTCCCACATCTCCTTGAAGCGCTCCTGGCCGGGCGTCCCGAAGAGGTAGAGCACCAGGGTGTCGCTCAGGGTGAGCCGGCCGAAGTCCATGGCGACGGTGGTGGTCTTCTTGTCGGGGGTGCCCGACAGGTCATCGAAACCAAGGCTGGCCTCGGTGATCTCCTCCTCGGTCCGCAGGGGCTCGATCTCGGAGAGACTGCCGATACAGGTGGTCTTGCCGACCCCGAAATGCCCCACTACGAGGACCTTCACCGCGTGGGAGACGTCTGGATCCAGGTACACGCGTTACGCTCCGAATCGATTCTTCAGGCCCTCGAGCACGGCGCTGACCAGTTCTCTGTCGACACGTTCGGCGCGCGGTATCGGGCTCCTCGCGAGGATGAGACTGTCCTCCTCCAACTGCGCCAGCAGGATGCGGACGATGCCCAGGGGCAGGTGCGTGTGCCCTGCCACCTCGGCCACGGACAGGAAGCCGTCCGCGACCAGGTCCATGACCTGACCCGCCTCCGGGGACAGCGTGCGCGCCGCGACCCGACCGTGCTCTGCCGCCACGGCCGCCGTCACGAGCGTCGTGTGCTCGTACTCGTGGTCCGGGGGCAGTGCTCGTCCGTTCGTGATCACGAAGAGGGGGACTAACGGAGACGTCAGTTCCAGCTCTTCGTCGTGCTCGGGCCCGTCAGGCACGGCCTGTCCCCTTCCCCGATGTCGCCGCCGCGGTCAGTCTGGGAACCACCTCGTGCAGACGCGTGGTGAACTCTTCGATGTCGCAGTCGTGTGCCGCGGCCGCCGCCAGCAAGGCATCGGGGCCGGCCGCCATCAGGAAGATCCAGCCGTGCTGGAACTCGATGACCGTCTGACGCCACAGGGCGTCCTCGTGCACCCCCGCGAACTGGGAGGTGACCCGGCTGTAGGCGTGGATGCCCGTCATGGCCGCGGAGATCGTGTCCGCGAGGTCGCGGCTCATCCCGTTGGTCGCCCCGCGGGGGAGGCCGTCCGATCCCAGCAGCACCGCGTGGCGGGCGCCCTTGACCTCGGACACCACCTGGTCGAGCTCGCCGAGGACGAATCCCGCGTCACCGTAGCCCTGCTGCCGCACGCCGCCGCCCCGCGCACCTCCGGCGTCCTCGGCGCTCACCCTCGGCGGCGAGGTGAGGTTCTTGCCCAGGCGGGCGACGAGACGGTGCATGCGGAAGGAGATCTGCTGCATGTCCACATCGGGCGCGGCCGCCGCGGCGAGGTACGAGCCCTGCCCGGCCCCGATCAGGAAGCTCCAGCCGTGGGAGAACTCGATGATGGTCTGGTTCCACTGCCGGTCCTCCTCCGGTCCGGCGAAGTGGGCCGTCGCCCGGCTGAGCGACTGCATCCCGGCCATGGCGGCGGAAATGGTGCGTACATCCTTCTCGGCCAGGCCTTCCGTCGCGCCGCGGGGAAGGCCGTCCGCGGACAGCAGGACGGCGTGCCGTGCACGGGGCACGTTGTGCACGATGTCCTCGAGCATCCACGACAGGTCTGCGGTCATGCCTCTTCGGGTCCTTCGAACGAGGTGGCGTCAAGGTCGCGGCCGGAGAGCGTGCCGCGCTGGAAGGCGCCCAGACTGCGCCCGGAGGCGCGGCCCGTGTCCCCCGGTGCCCGCGGCGCCGGCGGGGCGAAGCCGGGATCGGGGACGCTCGCGATGGGCGCCTGGCGTTCGCCGCGCTTGGGCAGACCGTGCATCGTGCGCGACGTCACGCTCTGGGGCCGGCTCTCGGGGGCCCGCCGGATCTCGCTGACCGGAGCCTCCGGGGCGGACGGTATCTCCTCCATGGTCCACAGCTCCTCGGGCAAGAGGACGACGGCCCTGACGCCGCCGTACCGGGAGACTCCGGTGACGTCCACCCTGAAGCCGTGCTGACGTGCGATCAGGCCGACGACCGGGAAACCGAACTTCGGCTGCGTCCCGAGCTGCGACAGCTGCGGAGCGACTTCTCCGGAGAGGAGCGCGGTCGCCCGCTGCCGGTCTTCGTCGTTCATGCTGACACCGGCGTCGTCGATGACGATGCACAGGTTGTTCTGGACGCGCTGGAACGTCACCTCGATCGGCGCGTCGTGCTGCGAGAAGCTGGCGGCGTTGTCGAGCAGCTCCGCCACGGCGAGGGCGACGGGCGCGACCGCGGAGGCCTTCAGGGCGAGACCGGTCTGCTGCATGATGGCGACACGGTGGAAGTTGCGGATCTGGCCCTGGGCGCTGCGCACCACGTCGTAGACGCTGGCGGGCCTGTTGCGGCGGCCGAGAGGCGCACCGCACATGACGGCGATGCCCTGAGCCTTGCGCGCCATCTGGGCGTTGGCGTGGTTGACGTCCAGCAGGTCGCTGAGCACGGTGTGTCCGCCGTACTTGCGCTGGATGCCGTCCAGGAGCGTCGTCTGTTCGGCCGCGAGGCTCTGCAGGAAGCTGGCGGCGGCCTTGAGGACGGCCTTGGTGTTCTCCTCCGCCGCTTCCTTGGCCTCGCGGAGCGTGGCGTCCTGCTCGTACCAGAACCGCTGCAGCTCGGCGCGCGCCGCCTGCAGTTGGCTGTCCGTCGCGAGGAGCTGGTGCCTCAGTTCGGCCTCGGTCTGCTCCTTCTTCGCCTCCAGCGCTCTGTTGCGGGCGACGAGTGCCACGACCGCGACGACGGCTATCGCCGCCACCGCAACCAGGCACCACACAAGTGCGTCTCGATTCATGGAAACCTTCCCGGCGCATGGGATGCGGACGGCTGCAGATACACCTCGCGAGGACCCGCAACACAGCTGATCGGCACGGTTCACCTGCTGTTACGCGGAGAGCATGCCGCCGATAGCGAATCAGCATCTGCGTCAAACGGAACAAGATCACAGATGCCGGGATATTATCATCGGATCTTCAGCTCCCCGGACGCCCGCCAAGGCGCTCCAGGCGCCCAACCCGGCTGTCAGAGCAGCGGGTTGACAGGGTCTTTCGACCTTGCGTCCACTTTCCGCCATTCCTCTCGTCAACGATCCGTCAATCAGGTCTTCACGAGAAGAGCGGCAATCCCTCACATCGGCCTGAGGCACCGTCAACCGGAACGGTCCTCTGCATGATCTAACGGGCTGGGGGCGGCGCCGAGTTCATGAGCGACGATGCGTGTGGGCGTTTGCCCCTGTTTGTGGTCATGTCTTGAGGCTCGTTCGTGGGATCCGCGGGGGAATCCGGCCCGGCCCGGCCCGCCCGGGGGCCGCCGGACCGGGGACCGCGGCACCCCGGACAGGTGCCGGCGTCGTCAGGCCCTTGCGGGACGGGGCTGCTCCAGCGCGGTGGCGACCACGTCCAGCAGGCGCTCCCACCACGCGATCGACCATGAGTGACGGGCCTCTTCGAGTCCGCTCAGGATGTCCGGCAGGGCGATGCCCAGTTCCGCCAGGGCGTCCAGATCCCGGGCGCACGGCGCCGGCACCCGGCTCGTCCCGTCCTGCTGGACGCGGCCGTGGTCGGCGATAGCCCAGAGCAGCTGCTCCGAGACGGCGCCGACCGTGTCCGGGGCGAACAGGCCGTCCGCGTAGTGGGTGTCCCGGTATCCGGAATCGCTCACCGCCAGGGCGGCCCACACGAGTTGCTGACGCCTGGCCCCCTGCCGTGCGCACGGCTTCCAGGACTCGCCCGCGTACGTCTCCCGGTGCCGCGCGAGGACGGTGTGGGCGACGGCCAGGGCCGTCCTGCCGCGCAGGGCCAGGGCCCGGTCCGTGCCGATGGCGGCGAGCAGCGGGTCCACCGCGCCGTCGACGGGGCTGACGTGGAACGACGCCACGGAGTGGATGCGGGACAGCGGGCGGCCCGCCTGCGAGGCCAGCGTCAGACCGGCGAGATGCGCGTCGGTGACCTGCTGGTAGCGCTCGGCCGAGAAGATCGAGGTCGCGTGCACGCCGATGCCCTCGGCCAGGCAGGCGGTGATCGCCCCCAGACCGGTGTCGGTGGCCGGGATCTTCACCAGCAGATTGGGCCGGTCGACCCTCCGCCACAGACTGCGGGCCGAGTCCACGGTCTCCTGGCGGCCGTGCGCGAGCCGCGGGTCCATGTCGACCGACACCAGCCCGGTGGTGCGGTGGCGGAGCAGGTGGGTCGGCATCAGTACGTCGCAGGCGCTCTGGATGTCACGCACCACGAGCTCCGACACGGCCCGGCCCGCGTCGGACTCATGAGAGGACAGGTCGCGCAGCTGTTCCGTGTAGAAGGAGCCCGTGGCCACCGCGTGGTGGAGCAGTTCCAGGTCCGTCGTGGCCCCCGACACCCGCCAGTCGCGGACCAGCGCGGCGAGGGCGTCGCTGCCCAGCAGGAAACGGCTGATCCCGTCGAGCCAGAAGGAGACGCCGCCCTCGTTCAGCTGCGCCAGCCGTACCGCCGTCATCGAGTTCCCCCCCGGGGGGCGGGGCGGCGGAAGGAGGAGGTCCGCACGACGGGCGGTTCGGTAGGTTGTAGCGGCGCGGTCACCGTTCGCTCAGTGCTCCTTTGGACGGGAGGTGAGGGGTTCGGAGTGCCCCCTACGACTTCATCCTGACCTTCGCCCACGGTGTGCAAGACCAGAAGGGCGCGGTCAGGACTTCGTCAAGTATGCGGTGATTTCGCGTCACTTCGACGTAGTTGGTGGCAGGGGACCTACGGTGCGCGCGGCGGCCGGGGGCCGCCCGCCCCTCCGGAGCCGCGGCCCGGGGCGGGGGCGCCGAGGGCCGCTTCCCGCTGCTGCCGCAGGACCCCCCGTGCCCGCAGGAGCCGCAGCGCGAGCTGCACCTCCACCGCGCGCTCGCCCTTCTGCCAGCCGGGACCGAGCAGGCCCGTGACCCGCTCGATCCGACGGGCCACCGTGTTGGCGTGGATGTACAGGGCCTCGGCCGCGTGGGTGGGGCTCTGACCGGCGGCGAAGTACGCCTCCACGGTGCCGATCAGGTCGGCCCCCCGCTCGGCGTCCTGCTCCAGCAGGGGGCCGATGGCCGAGGCGACGAATCCGTCCACGTCGCGGTCGTCGGAGAGCAGCAGTCCGAGGAAGCCGAGGTCGGCCATGGACGCGGCAGTGCCCGATTCCCCCAGGACGGTCAGGGCGTCGAGGGAGCGCTGCGCCTCGAGGTGCAGCCTGGACACCGAGGAGAGTCCGGTGGCGGGTCCGGCGGCGCCGACCGTGGGGGGCTGGGCCATGGAGGGCGACAGCTCGTCGGACACCGCGCGCGCGGCGGCCGAGGCGTCGGAGCCCGGCAGCAGCAGCACGATCCGGCCGTCGCGCACCGTCTTGAGCCCCCGGCACCGGTGGCTGTACGAGGAAGCCCACACGACGGCCTTGCCGTGCTCGCCGCCCTCGGGCCGGACCACCACGATGACGTAGGGCTCCTCCAGGTTCACGTGGAGCCGCTGGGCGCGCGAGGCCAGCCGGTGGGGCGCCCGCAGCGGCACGGCGAGGAGTTCGTCGAAGAACTCGTCACGGACCGGGCCGGCCGCGACCGCCGTGCTGCGCTGGATCACCAGCAGCATGGCCACGGCCTGCCCGGTGAAGCGGAGGAACCGCCGGGCGTCGGCGTCGAGCTCGCCGTCGCAGCGCAGGACGACGATGCCCAGGTTCTCGGCTCCGGCGCTGACCGGCGACGCCCAGCGGCCGGGGGAGAGGAGGATGGGGCCGCCCGCGGCCTGCGCTTCCAGTACGGCCCGGTCCGTCACCGCCTCCCCGAGCCCGTCCACGTCGCCGGCCGAGGCCAGGATCTGCCCGTAGGCGTCGCTCACCACCAGCCCCGCGCCCAGCGTCCGGGCCGCCGCACCCGCGAGCTGCGGGAGGTCGCTCCCGTCGAGGACCATCGAGGTGAGCCGCGACTGGGCGTCCCCCAGGTCGGTCAGGCGCGCCACGGTGACGCGGGAGCGCGCGCCGAGGGACTCCAGCTCGGCGATCTGCGTCCGGGTGCGGTCGAGGAGTTCGACCTTCTCTAAGGCGACCGAGGCGAAGTCCGCGAGCGAACGCATCACGCTGATCTCGTCCGGCGTGAAGTGGCGCACCACCCGGTTCGCCCCGTAGAGCACACCGATGATGTCGCTCTCGCGGTGGATGGGAACCGCCATGATCGCGGAGAGTCCCTCCGCCCGGACGACGTCGTCGACCTCGGACCAGTGCGGGATGCGGTCGTCGTTGAGGTAGTCGGTGCTCCAGAACGGTGCGCCCGAGGTGAGGACCAGGTCGCTCAGGCCGCGCTTCTTGCGCACCACGAGACCCACGTTGAGCGCCGTCGTGTCGCCGTCCGAGCTGTGGACGTAGGAGTTGTCGTCGGCGTCGCGCAGGCTGATGTAGGCCATGTCGAAGCCGAGCAGCCTGCGGGCCCGGCTGGTGACGACCTTCAGAAGGGCGTCGGGACTGGAGGGGACCGTCATGTCGTGGACGGTGTTCACGAGTCCCGTCATGAACGTCTCCCGGCGCCGGCCCTGGCTCACCGATGCCTGGACGTCGAGCGCCAGGTGTGTCGCCCGCTGGAGCTCGGACATCTGGTCGGGTGACAGGGACTGCTGCTGAGCGCTCCGGAGCATTTCGTGGAACCGGGACGGGGGGGAATCCTGTGCCAACAGTTCCAGAACGGCAAGCGCCGGGACACTGATGGGCTCCTCGCCCTTCACTCTCGCTTCCCCCCCAAGACCGCCGACAGCCGGGCGGCTTGAACCTATGTGGCGTCCCGGAGCAGGTCAAGCGGCTTACCCAGGGTTCACGGTACGACGTGTGGCTGCAACATCACCCGACGGCGACGCTGTGTTGCGGCGCCACCTTCTGCCGGTCCGCAGACTCGGCAACGATCACCGGAGGGGGCGGCAACGGGTCTCTTCCGGGGTGGCGGTGCGCGTCGTGCGACGTGCAGCGGGAATGAGGGGCGGGATGTCGGCGATCAAGAACTACGAGCGCTCTCTGGAAAGGAGCAGGGCCTCCTTGCACCATGGGGAGAGGCCGCGGACCTTCACCCTGGCGGGCGCCGAATGGCACCTCCTGGAAGGAGTGTTCGCCCCGCCCTTCTCCGCCTCGACCGGCATGGCCATGGAACTGCTCGGCCTCGCCGGACCGGACCCGGCGCCGTGGAAGGGCTCGTTCCTCGAGGTGGGATCCGGCACCGGCGTCATCGCCGTGTCCGCCGCGCTGGCCGGCTGCGACCGGGTCACCGCCCTCGACATCAGCGAGCAGGCGGTGCGCAACACCGCCATGAACGCGGCACGCCACGACGTGGCGGACCGCGTGCACGCCGTGCACAGCGACCTGTTCGACGCACTCGCGCCGGAAGACCGCCACGACACCGTCTACTGGCATTCGAACTTCGTCCTGGCCCCACCGGAGTACCGCTACGCCTCGGTGCACGAGCGCGCCTACGTCGACCCCGGATACCGGGCCCACCGGCGGTACCTCGCCGAGTGCCTGTCCTACGTGACGCCCGGTGGACGGGCCCTGCTCCAGTTCAGCGAGCGCGGCGACCTCGATACGCTGGAAACGATGGCCGCGGGGTGTGACCGCCGGGTGCGGGAGCTGCGCAGCGGAACGGTGCGGGAGGGCACGGACACCGTCGAGTACGCGCTGCTGGAGATCACCGACGCCGCGGCGGAGCGCCTCGGCGCACCGAACCCGCCGCCCCCGGCCACCGGGGCCCGCTGAGCCTGCCGCCTGCCGCCTGCCGCCTGCCGCCCCCCGATCCACGGCCCCCGATCCCCAGGGCCCGCCGCCCCGGCCACCGGGGGTTCCCCCGGGGCCCGCCCCGCCTCACCGCCGAGGTCCACCGAGCCGATCGCCGTACCCGGGCGATCGCCATCCCCCATGCGAGAGAACAACCGTGCGGACTCTGCTGATAGACAACTACGACTCCTTCACCTTCAACCTGCACCACTACCTGGCCCGGGTCAACGGAACCGAACCGGTGGTGATCCGGAACGACGATCCCCGGTGGGACCCGGCGATGCTCGCCGAGTTCGACAACGTCGTCCTGTCGCCCGGCCCCGGACACCCCGGCCGCTCGGCCGACTTCGGCATCTGCCGGGAGGTCATCGAGCACGGCGAACTGCCGGTCCTCGGCATCTGCCTCGGTCACCAGGGACTGGCGCTGGCACACGGCGGCACCGTCTCCCGGGCCCCGGAACCCCGGCACGGCCGCACCTCGACGGTGCGGCACACGGGCGCCGGCCTGTTCCGCGGGCTGCCCCCGTCCTTCGACGTGGTGCGCTACCACTCGCTCGTCGTCACGGACCTGCCGGAGGACATGGAGGCGGTCGCCTGGACGGAGGACGGCATCCTGATGGGCCACCGGCACCGGAGCCGGCCGCAGTGGGGAGTGCAGTTCCACCCCGAGTCGATACTCACCCAGTACGGACATGAACTGCTCCTGAATTTCCGTGAGTTGACCGAGGAGTGGCAGGCCGGACGCTCCGCACGGCGGCGCCCCGCGCCGCTCACGGCCGTCGAAGCCGCCCCGCGTGCCGACGCCCCCGCACTCGCACCGGCCCCCGCCCCCGCCCCCGCACCCGAGGCCGACGCCGCGCCGGAACCCCGCCGTCTGAGGGTGCTGAGCTCCCGGTTGCCGACCCGCTGGGAGGACGAGGTCGTCCACCAAAGGCTCTTCGGGGCCGCCGAGAACGCCTTCTGGCTCGACAGCAGCCGGCCCGACGCGGAGGCCGGCCGGTTCTCCGTGATGGGAGCCGCCGACGGGCCGCTCGCACGCGTGGCGAAGGCCGACGTGTGGAGCCGTACGGTCACGGTCACCTCGGCCGGGGGAATGGAGATCGTCTCGGGCGAGTTCCTCGACTGGCTCGACCGCGACCTGCGCGGCATGAGCACCGAACTTCCCCAGCTGCCCTTCTCCTTCACCCTGGGCTGGGTCGGCTACCTCGGATACGAACTGAAGGCGGAGTGCGGCGGCGAACCGGTGCACCAGGTGGAGGACGCCGACGCCGCCATGGTGTTCGCCGACCGTGCCGTGGTCCTGGACCACCTCACCGGTCTCACGTACCTTCTGGCCCTGGTGGAGGACGACGAGGAGGACGCCGCCCGCGCCTGGCTGACCGCCACCGCGGCGGAGCTGGAGTCGCTCGCGGGCGTACCCGTCGAAGAGGAGCCCCGGTCGGCGCCGGCCGCCGCCGGGATCCGGCTGCGCCACGAGCGCGACAGCTATCTGCGCCTGATCGACGCGTGCCAGGAGGAGATCGCCGCCGGGGAGACCTACGAGATCTGCCTGACGAACCTGGCCGTGGCGGACGGCCCCGTCGACCCGTGGGAGGGCTACCGCGCGCTGCGCCGTTTCAGCCCCACGCCCTACGCCGCGCTGCTGCGCTTCGGCGAGATGTCCGTGCTGAGCACGTCCCCCGAGCGGTTCCTGCGGCTGAGCGCGGAGGGAGTCGCCGAGTCCATGCCGATCAAGGGCACCCGCCCGCGCGGGACCACCGCGCTGGAGGACGCCGAGATCGTCGAGGGGCTGCGGACGAGCGAGAAGGACCGGGCCGAGAACCTGATGATCGTCGACCTGGTGCGCAACGACCTCGGCCGGCACGCCGAGACCGGCTCCGTCGAGGTCAGAGGGCTCTTCGAGGTGGAGACGTACGCCACCGTCCATCAACTGGTCAGTACCGTCCGGGCCAGGCTGCGCGGCGACCGCAGCGCCGTGGACCTCGTGCGGGCCGCCTTCCCCGCCGGCTCCATGACGGGCGCGCCGAAGATCCGCACCATGCAGATCATCGACCGGCTGGAGGCCGGCCCCCGCGGCGTCTACTCGGGGGCCATCGGCTACTTCTCGCTGTCCGGCGCCGTCGACCTCAGCGTGGCGATCCGCACGGCGGTGATCACGCCCGGGCGCGTCCGCTACGGCGTGGGCGGCGCGGTCGTGGCGCTGTCGGACGCGGAAGGCGAGTTCGAGGAGACCGCGGTCAAGGCGGCCCCGCTGCTGATGCTCACCGGGGCCGAGTTCCCGGGCCGGCGCGGTACGGACGCGGTGCGCGGCTGAGCGGACGCGGTGCACGGCTGGAGCGGACGCGCCCGCGGGGCACCCGTTCCGCCGCGCCCCCGGTGGTCCCGGCACCGTCGTTCCCCTTCCCCCGGGCGAAAAAAGGGGACGGCGGGGCCCCCGGGTGGTGGGAGCACCACCCGGGGGAGCAGGGAGGGAGCCGCCACACCTCGCCCGAGGACACCGGATTCGACCATGCTCGAAGTCGATCGATGGATGACAGCATCAGAGGGGGAGACCCGTGAGTGTGACCGTCAGCGAAGCGAGCGCGGTGCGCGCGTCGTCCTGGTCCGCCTACCGGCCCGGCGGCCTGCCGGACCTGCGCGAGTCGGTTGCTCGCGGCGTGGGCGAGGTGCTGTTCACCTCGTTCGCACGCCGGGACCAGCGCCGCAAGGGCGAGCAGTACCTTGACGGGCTGCTGCGGACGCGCGGCCGCAAGTCCATCCGCAACATCGCGGCCCAGGTGGGTGGTTCGGCCACCGAGCAGAGCCTGCACCACTTCATCAGCAGCTCCACCTGGGACTGGCGGCCGGTCCGCGAGGCACTCGCCGGATACCTCACCCAGTACGCCGCACCGCAGGCCTGGGTGGTGCATCCGCTGGCCATCGCCAAGGCGGGCGACCAGTCGGTGGGCGTGGACTACGGCGTGGACCCCTGCACCGGAGTCTTCCGGGGCCAGCGGGCCTTCGGGGTCTGGCACGCCGGCGAGACGTTCAGCGCCCCGGTCAACTGGCGGCTGTTCCTGCCCGATCTCTGGCTCGGCGACGAGGAGCGGCGACGCCAGGCCGAGATCCCCGACGAGATGGGGCGGGAGAGCCTCGAGCAGTGCGCCACGACCGCGGTCCTGGAGATGCTGGGGTCCTGGCGGGTGCCCGCCCGCCCGGTCGTCCTCAACACCCACATCAACCGCATCGCCGCCACCATGGGGCGGTTCACGGCCGCCGGGGTGCCGGTGATCGCGCGGATCCGGGGCACCGCGCAGCTCATGATGGGCGACCCCGCGCTGCCCGGGTACGACGGAGGGGTCATGGAGGCCCAGCGGATCCTCGCGGGCGTGCGCGGGCTGCGGCGCCCGGTGAGGGCGCCCGGGCACGACGGCGACACGCTGGCCGCCGCGGTCCGGGTGGCCTGCGCGGGCGAACTGCCCACCCACCGCAGGGCCGGCGTCGCCGACGCCGTCGGCGGCCTCACTCTGATCGGGGAGTGGCGCGGCACGCAGGGTCCGCCCACGGCCCTGTGGGTCACCAACGCCACGTCGGCCCCCGCGGAGGTGCTGCTGAGGCTCACCAGGCTCGGTGGAAGGGCCTGCCAGGACCTCGCGGGAGCGGGCGAGGACGTCGGCCTCAAGGACTTCGAGGGGCGTTCCTTCCGCGGCTGGCACCGCCACATCACCCTGGCCTCCGCCGCACACGCCGTGGCGGCCCTGGCGGGGCTGGACGCCGGCCATCCGACGGCGCGTGACCCGAGGGGACTTGACGGACTCCTGGCCACCTGACGTAGTCGCCGACGCGGCGTTGGCGGAGCCCCGCGGATCCCGCACGATTCAAGCCACAGGGCGCTGGGCCGAGACGACTCGAGAGGCCCGAGGGGGGAGTGCAACCGTGACATCCACCGGCCGTACGGGTGGTGACGTCCCGTCGGATGCGACGGGCGTCGAGAGAGTGCCCATCGACCTGCTGGGGCCGTCCGACTCACCCCGTGGCGGGGCCTGCGACGAGAACCACGTCCTCGCCCTGGTCGGGTCCGGAAGGGAGTTCGAAGCCCTTCTGGTGCACCGGCCGACGATGCGCGTCATCGACGGCATGCACCGGCTGTCCGCCGCCCGGCTGCGGGGACATGACACCGTTGCGGTGCGCTTCTTCGACGGCAGCGCCGCGGACGCGTACGTGCTCTCCGTGCAGTTGAACGTCCGGCACGGCCTGCCGCTGTCGCGGGCCGAGCGCCGCACCGCGGCCGAGCGCATCCTGCGCACCCACCCCCACTGGTCCGACCGTGCCATCGCGGAGCGCACCGGCCTGAGCGGGAAGACGGTGGGCAAGCTGCGCGGGCGTGTGAGTGCGGAGATTCCTCAGCCGCACACCCGCGTCGGCCGCGACGGCACCGCGCGTCCAGTCAGCAGCCTCGACGGCCGACTGCGCGCGGCGCACCTGATCGCCACCGACCCCACCGCCTCGCTGCGCGAACTCGCCCGCAGGTCAGGGCTCTCCACCGCGACGGTACGGGACGTACGCGACCGGCTGCGGCGTGGCGAGCCCCCCGCCCCCGAGCGCGGGCGCGGCGCCGAAGGCCCGCACCGGGGGGCCCCGGGGAGCGCGCCGGCCGCCGGGACCCGCGCCGCACCACATGCGCGGCCCGGCGCGCGGCCCGGTGAGGACGGTGGCGAGGCCGGCCCCGACCGGGTGGCCGCGGCCGTGCGCAACCTGCTCAAGGACCCCTCCCTGAAGGGCAGCGAACCGGGCCGGCAGCTCCTGCGCGCCCTGCTCGCCACCGAGCTCACCCTCCTCCAGTGGCAGCGGATCGCGGCCGTTCTGCCCGAACACTGTGCCCCGCTGGTACGTACCGTCGCCGCGCAGCGCGCCGCCGCGTGGAAGGCCCTGGCGGACGCGGCGACGCCACGCCGCGAACGCCGCATGACGGCCTGACCCCCTCCCTGCCTTCTCCTCCCCCCTTTTCCCTTCCCCTTTCCCTTTCCTCTTTTCCTTCCCCTCCTGCGCCGAGCACCGGAAAGGCCCGCGACGCGGGCCTCTCCGGCCTGTCCGCATTCCTGTGCGGTGCCCCATGGGAGATCCGCCGCAGAATTTCCTTCCGTGCGGGGCGGCCTTTGATTAGGCTGCATCGAGTCCGATTCGGAAACTGCTGTGCCGGGCCCCGTACGCGGGCACTGTCCGGCACCCCTCCGGCATCCTCTCCGAGGGGAAGCGTCCCGCTCCGGCCCGCACGCCGGCGAAACGGCCCCGGCATCTTCCGGCAGCCGTCAGTCATTCACAGAGAAGGGGACCTCCGTGTCCGAAACCCTGTCCGAAACCCTGTCCGAAACCGCCACCGGATTCACCGACGCCGCCGAACTGCGCCGAAAGCACCGGGCCGTCGTGGAGCAGTACATGAACACCAAGGGCGAGGACCGCCTGCGGCGTCACGAGCTCTTCACCGAAGACGGCAGCGGCGGTCTGTGGACCACCGACACCGGGTCCCCGATCGTCATCAGCGGGCGCGACCGGCTCGCCGAGCACGCCGTGTGGTCGCTGAAGTGCTTCCCGGACTGGGAGTGGTACAACATCCGCGTCTTCGAGACGGACGACCCCAACCGCTTCTGGGTCGAATGCGACGGGCACGGCCTCATCCGTTTTCCCGGCTACCCCGAGGGCTACTACGAAAACCACTTCCTGCACTCGTTCGAGCTGACGGGCGGGAAGATCAAGCAGAATCGCGAATTCATGAATCCTTTCGAGCAGCTGCGCGCGCTCGGTATTCCGGTGCCGGAAATCAAGCGTGAGGGAATACCGACCTGACGGGTTCTCCGCAGTCGAGAGCCCCGTTCCTCCCACCCAAGGAGAACAGCATGGAAAACGCCCTGCACGCCGATCAGTCCCGGGTCGCGCTCCAGCAGCCCCAATGGAGCGACCCGCTCCAGGTCCAACGGGTCCGCAGGACCCTGGAGGCCCGGCCCCCGCTCGCCCGGGCCGAGGACATCCGTACGCTGCGTTCTCTCCTCGGCCGGGTCGCCACCGGTGACGCCATGATGGTGCAGGCCGGCGACTGCGCCGAGGACGTCAACGAGCACACGCCCGGCTACGTGGCGCGCAAGGCGGCAGTCCTCGACCTGCTGGCGGGCACCCTGCGGATAGCGACGCACCGGCCGGTCGTACGGGTGGGCCGGATCGCGGGTCAGTTCGCCAAACCGCGCTCCAGCCCCACGGAATGGATCGGCGGAGTGGAACTCCCCTCCTACCGCGGCGACATGGTGAACGGCCCCGAGCCGGACGCCGAGAACCGGCGCCCCGACCCGCTGCGCATCCTGGCCGGCTACATGGCCGCCAACGACATCGTGGAAAACCTCGGATGGAAGACGCGTACCGAGGGCCAGGGCATCGAGGCGCCGGTGTGGACCAGCCACGAGGCCCTGCTGCTCGACTACGAACTGCCGATGCTGCGCCGGGACGGGAGCGGCGGAACCTACCTCGGCTCCACCCACCTGCCGTGGATCGGGGAGCGCACCCGACAGGTGGACGGCGCCCATGTCGCGCTGCTCGCCGACGTGTTCAACCCGGTGGCCTGCAAGGTCGGGCCCGGTATGACCCCCGAGGAACTCCTCGCCCTGTGCGAGCGGCTCGACCCCGCCAGGGACCCCGGCCGGCTCACGCTGATCGCCCGGATGGGAGCGGGCCTGGTCGCCGACCGGCTGCCCCCGCTCGTCGAGGCGGTCCGCGCGGCGGGCCACCCGGTGATCTGGCTGACCGACCCGATGCACGGCAACACCGTCACGGCCCCCGACGGCAACAAGACCCGCATGCTGGCGACGATCGTGCGCGAGGTGCGCGGTTTCCAGCAGGCCGTGCTCGCGGGCGGCGGCGTCGCCGGCGGCCTGCACCTGGAGACCACACCGGACGACGTCACCGAGTGCGCCACCGACGAGGCCGCCCTCGCCCGCGTCGGCGAGAAGTACACCAGCCGCTGCGACCCGCGCCTCAACCCGGGTCAGGCCGTCCACGTGGTGTCGGCCTGGAACGGCTGACCCCTTCCCCTCAGGATCTGGAGGCCAGGGCCATGCCCGGCATACCGCCCATCGAACCGTACGCCCTGCCCACCGCGGGCGACCTTCCCGCCAACACCGCCCGATGGACCGTCGACCCGAAGCGCGCGGTCCTCCTGGTCCATGACATGCAGCGGTTCTTCCTCGAGCCCCTCCCGTCCCCCCTGCGCGAGGAACTCGTCGCCAACGCGGTCCTGCTGCGGCAGTGGAGCGCCGCGCGCGGCGTCCCGGTGGCCTACACCGCCCAGCCGGGCGGCATGGACGACGCGCAGCGCGGACTCCTCAAGGACTTCTGGGGCCCGGGCATGCGCACCGACCCCGCCGACCGGGAGGTCGTCGTCGAACTGGCGCCGGGGCCGGACGACTGGCTGCTCACCAAATGGCGTTACAGCGCCTTCTTCCGCTCCGACCTGCTGGAACGCATGCGCGCCGCAGGACGCGACCAGCTGATCGTCTGCGGCGTCTACGCACACGTCGGGGTCCTGATGTCGGCGGTCGAGGCGTTCACCCACGACATCCAGCCGTTCCTGGTGGCCGACGCCGTCGCCGACTTCTCGGCCGAGTACCACGCCCTGGCCCTGCGGTACGCCGCCGAGCGCTGCGCCACGGTGCTCACCGCCAAGGAGGTCCTCGCATGAGCGCGCGGCCGGCGTGGCTCGGCGGGAGCGGCTCCGCCGCGCCGGGGCTCCTCGACCGGATTCTGGGCGAGCAGCCGGGCCCGTTCGCGGTGCTGCACCGTCCCGAGACGACCGGACCCGCCTACCTGGACGTCCTCGTCGGCGAGGTCTCGCAGCCGGATGCCCTGGCCGGGATCCCGCTGCCCGAGGGCCCGCCGCAGGGCGGGGGAGTGCGGCACGACGTGCTCGCCGTCGTCCCGTACCGGCAGATCGCGGAGCGCGGATTCGCCGCTCCCGACGACGGCGCGCCGCTGATCGCGCTGACGGTCACCGGCCAGGAGACCGTACGGGTGGAGGACGCGGTCGCGCGGATTCCCGACGTACCGACCGCACTGCGGGATCCGCACTTCGACGTGAGCGACGAGGAGTACGCCGACACCGTGCGCAGCGTCCTCGCCGAGGCCATCGGCACGGGCGAGGGTGCCAACTTCGTCGTCAAACGGTCCTTCGTCGCCGACATCAGCGACTACGGACACCATCGCGCCCTGGCGCTCTTCCGCCGACTGCTCGCCCGGGAATCCGGTGCCTACTGGACGTTCGTCATCCACACCGGCGACCGCACCTTCGTCGGCGCCTCGCCCGAGCGGCACGTCAGCGTCCGCGACGGGGTCGCCGTCATGAACCCGATCAGCGGCACCTACCGCTACCCCCTGTCCGGCCCCGAACTGCCCGGGATCATGGACTTCCTCGCCGACCGCAAGGAGACCGACGAGCTCTACATGGTCGTCGACGAGGAACTGAAGATGATGGCGCAGATCTGCCCCGAGGGCGGCCGGGTCATCGGCCCGTACCTCAAGGAACTGGGCAGCGTCGCGCACACCGAGTACTTCATCGAGGGACACACCGACCGGGACGTCCGCGAGGTCCTGCGCGAGACGCTGTTCGCCCCGACCGTCACCGGGAGCCCGCTGGAGAGCGCCTGCCGGGTCATCGAACGGTACGAACCGCAGGGCCGCGGCTACTACAGCGGGGTCGCCGCCCTGATGAGCCGGGACGAGTACGGAACCCGGCAACTGGACTCGGCGATCCTGATCCGCACCGCGGATATCTCCGCCGCGGGCCGCCTGAGCATCGGGGTCGGCGCCACGCTGGTGCGCCATTCGGACCCCGCCGCGGAGGCCGCCGAGACCCGGGCCAAGGCCGCGGGTCTGATCGCCGCCCTTCAGGCGCCCGCCGTCAGCCGCTTCGCACAGCACCCCACGGTCCGCGCCGCCCTGGGCAGCAGGAACGAGGCCATCGCCGACTTCTGGCTGAGCGACGTCGGCCAGCGCCTGCGGCCGGCGCCCGAGCTCGCCGGCCGCCGGGTCCTGATCGTCGACGCCGAGGACACCTTCACCGCGATGATCGCCGGACAGCTCCGTTCGCTGGGCTTCGTGGTGAGCGTGCGGCGCTTCGACGAGAGCTACTCCTTCCACGGCCACGACCTGGTGGTCATGGGACCGGGACCGGGCGACCCGACCGCAGGCGACGAGCCGAGGATGCGGCATCTGCGCTCTGCCGTCGACACCCTGCTGAGCGAGCGGCGGCCGTTCCTCGCCGTCTGCCTCAGCCACCAGACGCTCAGTCTGCGGCTGGGCCTGCGCGTGCACCGCAAGGACGTCCCCAGCCAGGGCGTGCAGAAGGCCATCGATCTGTTCGGGTACTCCGAACGGGTCGGCTTCTACAACACGTTCGCCGCCGTGAGCGACGACGATCTCATCGAGGTCGAGGGCGTCGGCACCGTCGAGGTGAGCCGGGACCGGGACACCGGAGAGGTGCACGCCCTGCGGGGACCGCACTTCGCGTCCATGCAGTTCCACGCCGAGTCCGTGCTCACCCGCAACGGCCCGGGCATCGTGGCGCGCGCGGTACGCGACGTCCTGGCCTCGTCCGCCGCGGCCGGACTCCAGGGCCTGTCCGGTCAGCCGAAACCGCGCGTCACCGTCTGACGCCGGACCGACCCGTCCGGTGCCGCCCGGCCCGCCCCCGGCCGGGCCCCGACCACCCTTCGCACTCCGTCCAAGGGGAGAGAGACCCGATGATGCACAGGTACGTCGTAGTGGACGCGTTCGCCGAGGAGCCCCTGCGCGGCAACCCCGTCGCCGTCTTCTTCGATGCGGACGACATCCCCGGCGAGCGCATGCAGCAGATCGCCCGCGAGATGCACCTCTCGGAGACCACGTTCGTGCTCGCACCGCAACAGGCGGGAGACGCCCGCATCCGCATCTTCACGCCCGTCAACGAACTGCCCTTCGCCGGGCACCCGATGCTGGGCACCGCCATAGCGCTGGGCGTGGAGACCGGTCAGGACACGCTCCTGCTGGAAACCCGCATGGGGGCCATCCCCTTCGAACTGGAACGCAGGGACGGAACGGTGGTCGCCGCTCGGATGCAACAGCCCATTCCCACATGGGAGTTGTTCGACAGAGCCGATGAACTCCTGGCAGCCGTCGGCGTGCGGAAGTCGACCTTGCCCGTGGAGATCTACCGCAACGGCCCCCGGCACGTCTTCGTGGGGCTCGACAGCGTCGAGGCGCTGTCCCGGCTCCATCCCGACCACCGGGCGCTCGCCGCGTTCGAGGACCTGGCGGTCAACTGCTTCGCGGGGGAGGGCACGCACTGGCGCACCCGGATGTTCTCGCCCGCGTACGGCGTGGTGGAGGACGCGGCCACCGGCTCGGCCGCCGGACCGCTCGCCCTGCACCTCGGCCGTCACGGACTGATCGCCCCCGGGCAGCCGGTGCAGATCCTGCAGGGCGTGGAGATCGGCCGCCCCTCCCTGATGCTGGCCCGGGCCGAGGGGACGGGAGAGCGCTTCGTCTCCGTCGAGGTGGGCGGCAGCGGAGCCCTGTTCGCACGGGGCACGGCACTCGTCTGACCGGAGCACCCCACGCCCGGCCGGCACACACGTCATCACGGCTACGACACCTCAGGACCACGGAGGCAGCAATGAGTACGACCAGGTCGGAAACGCTCACCGGCACCATCGAGATCAGCTTTCCCGAGTACGACGCACCGCCCCCGAGCCCGGTGGGGATCGTCCGCGACTGGTGGGACACCGCCGTACGCCTCGGCGTACGGGAGCCGAAGGCACTGGCGCTCGCCACCGCCGACGAGAGGGGACGCCCCTCGACCCGGATCGTCGCGGTGAACGAGATATCCGACGAGGGCCTCGTCTTCGCCACGCACGTCAACAGCCAGAAGGGCCGCGAACTCACCGGCAATCCCTGGGCGTCGGGTGTCCTGTACTGGCGCGAGACCAGCCAGCAGATCAGCGTCAGCGGCGCGGTGGAGGTCCTCGGCGCCGATACGGCCGACGCCAAGTGGCTGGAGCGGCCCCTCTTCACGCACGCCGCGTCGGTGACGTCGCGGCAGAGCGAGGAACTGCTCGACATGGCCGCGTTCCAGGCCGAGGTCGCACGGCTCGCGGACGCCGGACCGCTCCCGCGGCCGGCGACCTACGTGGCCTGCCTGCTGCGATTCGACAGCGTGGAGTTCTGGGCCAACGGCGAGAACCGCGTGCATCAGCGCCTGCGGTACGACAGGAACGGCGACGGGTACGCGGTGCGACGCCTCCAGCCGTGACCCGGACCCCAGGGTCCCCTACGGGCGTGCCGAAGGGTGCCGCTCCGCTGCCCGGCGGAGCGGCACCTTTGCGTTGCCGAACGGCGCCGGGCTCCCGCACGGCCCCGCCGAGGCCCTCGCGGATGACTTGACATAGTGAGGTGCGGCCCATCGCCAGACATCGTCCGCACGCGCAGAATTCACTGAGTGAACGAAGAGTCCGAGGAAACAGGGAAATCCGGACCGGGCGATGCCGAGGAGATAGCGGCGGCCTATATCGCAGCGTGGCGAGGAAAGGAATTCGATGCCTTGAGGTCGCTCTTGGCGGAAGACTTCTCGTACACGGGGCCGCTGGCGACTCTCGACGATCCGGACCAGTGCAGAGAATCACTGGAGCGTATGGCGCCCGTGACGACGGATCTCGTGGTGGAACGGGTCTTCGCGTCGGAATCCGACGTCGTCACCTGGTTCACCCTGCACACCACCATCGCCCGTCCCACTCCCGTCGCGAACTGGATCCATGTCGAGGACGGAAAGATCAACAGAATTCGAGCGGTCTACGACCCGCGCGCTCTGATCTCCGGCTGACTTCCCACCGAATTTCCCACTGCTATGAGGATGCGAGTTTCGATGAGCACAGAGCGCGAGAGAGCACACGAGCCCGAAGAGCTGGCCCGGCTGTGGGTGGAGCGCGCCAACGCGGCCGACGCCGAGGGCATGGCCGCCCTCTACGAACCGGACGCCGTCATGGCCTTCCCGATCGGCCAGGAGCACCACGGCCGCGACGCCATACAGAAGGCGTTCGAAGGGATGCTGGCGAAGTTCTCGTACTTCCCGATGGAGACGTCGCTGCCCACGCTGCGCCGGGGCGACATCGCCCTGACGTCGAGCGTCCCGCAGGACAACAGCCGGGGCCGCTACCAGGTGGCGCGGCGGCAGCCCGACGGCACCTGGCTGCGGCTCCTGCACTCGTCCGGCTACTTCGGCGAACCCAGCTGACCCTCCCCAGCGCCGGCTGGCCCCCCTCGGAAAGGAAGCAGTGCGATGAGCGCGAGCGTTGTGCCCGCCGATGCCTACACGACAGGTCTGCTGAGCAAGGACCTGCCCACTGAACTGGAGCGGCTCCAACTCCTGGAGAAGACATACGACCCGGGCACCGTACGGGCCTTGGGCCGACTGCCGATGCGGCCGGACTGGCGGTGCCTGGAACTGGGCGCCGGTGCGGGCTCCATCGCGTACTGGCTCGCCGAGCGGGTGCCCGACGGCTCCGTGCTCGCGCTGGACATCGACCCCCGGTTCATCGACGGCGACCGCGCGCCCCACCTGGAGGTGCGGGGGTCCGACCTGACCACCGACGACTTTCCAGCCGGTTCCTTCGACCTGATCCACGCCCGCGCGGTGTTCATGCACCTGCCGCGGCGCGAGGAGATCGTCGAACGCGTGATGCGCTGGCTGGCACCCGGCGGCTGGCTGGTCCTCGAGGACGTCCACTTCCTGCCCGCGGCCGACTCCGCGTACCCGGCGTGGCGTGAGGTCCACGGCGCGTACCTGACGGCACTCGCCGGTCAGGGCATCGACCTGTCCTGGGCGCGGCGCATCCCGGCCCGGCTGGAAGCGGCCGGCTGCGACTCCGTGGGCGTCTCCGTCACGCCGGGCGGTCTCGGCGTGGACGAGGTACAGGACCGGCTTCTGGCCACCCGGCTCGTCCAGAGCGGCCCGCGACTGGTCGACGCGGGTCTGGTGACCGCGGAACAGGTGGAATCCGCGCAGGCCCTGGTCGCCAGTGGGCCGGCGCCGGACGTCTCGACGTTCGTGTATTCCGCATGGGGCAGGAAACCCCCGCGCTCCGGCCACTGACAGTTTCCCCCTCCCGCCCGGCGTCCCCGCGGACGCCGGAGCATCTCCCCGAAGTGATCCCCCTGACGGCGGTGTGAAAGTCATGAGTTCCACTCGATCAAAAGCAATCACGGACGATTCCGTCCCCCTGGTGGCGAAGAAGGTATCGGCCACGGCAATCGCCTGGCTCGCGTTCACGACCATGTTCGTCATCGGAACCGACACCTTCCTCGTCGCTCCGATGCTGCCCGTGCTCTCCCGCAGCTTCGACGTCTCCACGAGCATGTCCGGCTGGATGGTGAGCGCCTACGCCCTCGGATTCGCCCTCTTCGCGCTGGTGGCGGGCCCCCTTTCGGACGGCAGGAACCGGCGCAGCGTGCTCCTCCTCGGATTCGCCGGATTCGCAGTGGCTACGGCTCTCTGCGGAGTGGCACCCAACTTCTGGGGCATGATCGTCTTCCGCGTGCTCGCCGGCATGTCGGCCGCCCTGGTCACCCCCCAGCTGTGGGCGTCCATCCCGGTCCTGGTGCCCGCCGACGCCATCGTGAAGACCATGGGCCTGGCGGGCGCCGGCATGTCCATCTCGCAGGTCGTCGGCGTCCCGGTCGGCGGCTGGCTGGCGGCCAGCTCCTGGCACGTGCCGTTCTTCGCCGTCGCCGGTCTCTCGGCCGTCGTCTGGCTCGTGCTGTTCCGGGTCTTCCCGTCGGTACCCGCCGCGCCGTCGGCCGGAGGCGGCTTCTTCTCGATCTACGCCGGACTGTTCCGCTCCCGCACCTTCACCTGGTACCTCCTGGGGTATCTCGCCTACCAGACCGGCGTGTTCGAGACGATCTCGTTCATCGGGTCCTGGCTCTCCCGGGACTTCGGGCTCGGTGTCACCGCGATCAGCAGTGCGATGATGGCACTCGGTGTGGGCATGGCGATCACCTCGATCTTCGGCAGCCACCTCATCAAGCGGCTGGGCGAGCAACGCACGCTCGCCTACGCCTTCGTGGCGCTCATCCTCATCTACGGCGCCGTGCCGTTCGCCCCCAACCTGGCGACCGCGATCACCGGACTGGCCCTCGGCTCCGTCGTACTCGGCCTGAACTACCCGATCTTCATGGCCATGTTGCTCTCCCGCACCACCGCGGCACGCGGCACGGTGTCCTCCCTGGCCACGACGGCGCTGTACCTCGGGACCATGATCGGAGGCTTCGTGGGCGGCTCCCTGCTCTCCGCGTTCGACGGCTTCCACGGGGTCTCCGGATTCACGGTGGCGTGCCTCGTGATCTCCGCTCTCGTCTTCGCCGGAACCGGGGCCTTCCGGTCCGCGAAGCCGGAGCCCGCGGAGGCCTGACCGGGGCCCCGCCCGTGGCCGCCCGTGGCTGTGGAACGCGTGCCCCTCAGAGGGAGGGCGCGCCCCACGGCCGCGGGTCCGCCCGGTGCGACGGCGCGTACCGCCGGCCCGAAGACGCCCATCACCCGCGGGACCAGGGGGAGTTCATGAAAGGTGCCACGCGGCGCGAAGCAGCCGGGGGGCAAACCGCCGCCGAGGACCTCAGAGCCCTGTGCGACCCGCTGTTCGCCTCGCTGACCCGCAGCGACCAAAGGGCCCGGGCCGCCGAGTACGTCGAAGGGCTGCTCGTCACCGAGGGGCGCAGGTCCTTCCGCAACATGGCGGCGTGCCTGGGGCACGGGACGGCCCTGGAGCAGCGGCTGCACCACTTCGTCAGCTGCTCCACCTGGGACTGGATGCCGGTCCGCCGCGCCCTGGCCGCCCGGGCCGCGGCCGTCGCACCTCTCGACGCGTGGGTGCTGCGCCCCATGCTCACGCCGAAGGAGGGTGACGACATCGCCGGCGTCCACCGCCGGTACGTCCCCGACCTCGGGGCCGTGCGCAACGTGCAGTACGCCGTAGGACTGTGGTCCGTGTCCGGGGCCCTGTGCCAGCCCGTCAACTGGAAGTTGCTGCATCCCGGTTCCCCTGACGCCTGGACGGATCGCCCGGGAGGGCGGCCCGCTTGCGGGTGGAGCCGTGCGCGGACCCCGGCGCAGTGCGCGATGGGGGTGTACCTCGACCTGCTGGACGGTCCGGGGCGGCGTCTTCCGTCCGGGCCGGTGGTGATGGACGTCGACGGAGTCGACGTGATCGACGCGGTCAGGCGCCTGCGCGCCGCCCGGTTGCGGTTCCTCGTCAAGGTCAGCCGGGCCGTCCCGCTCGGCCTCCTCGCCCCCGCGCCCCTCCCCGGCGCGGAGGACCTGCTCCTCTTCGGCTGCGGGACGGGCGGCGGGGCCGGCCCCGACGAGGTGTGGCTCACCGACCTGCTGGACGCCGGTCCCGCGGAGCTGGTGGCCCTGGCGGCGTCGGCGCGCACGGTCGAGGAGACCTTCGCGCGGGTCACCGACCCGCTCGGCGCCCGGGACTTCACGGGCCGCACCTTCGAGGGCTGGCACCGTCACCTGACGCTCGTGTCCGTGGCCCACGCGGCTCGCACGACGGCCCCGGGCCCGGGCCCCTCCCTCACGACGGAGTCCGTTCTCCTCCCCGGCGATGTCGAGCGGGTACGCCTGGCGTGATCCGGGGCGCGGTGCCGCACGGCGGCATACCGCGGCGTACCCGACCGCTCGTCGGCCGCTGCCCGCTGCCCGCTGCCCGCGGCTTGTGCAGACCTGCCCGCTGACCGTCACCGCCCGCTTGCCCGCTTGCCCGCTCGCACCCCGTACCGCTTGCCCGGCGGGGGCGCCTTCGCGCGATCAACGCTTCCTTTCCAGTGGTTCCACCAGATCCTCTACCGGACTCTTCAAGGAGTGCCATGTCCCGCCGTCTGTTCACCTCGGAGTCCGTGACCGAAGGTCACCCCGACAAGATCGCCGACCAGATCAGCGACACCATCCTCGACGCGCTCC
>NZ_JBEXOV010000047.1:0-60825 GCF_040611715.1 Streptomyces sp. NPDC006544
CCGGTGTTCCGCACGTGCGGAGCACCGGGGCCTCGTCCGTGGGCCGGCGGGACGACGGCCGCGCCGAGGACGCCGCGGCCGCGATCAGCCGTGCCAGGAGCGCCACAGGGCCGCGTACGCGCCGTCGGCCGCGACCAGGGAGTCGTGCGAGCCCAGCTCGCTGATCCGGCCGCCCTCGACCACCGCGATCACGTCCGCGTCGTGCGCGGTGTGCAACCGGTGCGCGATCGCGATCACCGTGCGGCCGTCCAGCACCCGGGCCAGCGAACGCTCCAGGTGCCGCGCCGCGCGCGGGTCCAGGAGCGAGGTCGCCTCGTCCAGCACCAGCGTGTGGGGGTCGGCCAGCACCAGACGGGCCAGCGCGATCTGCTGCGCCTGCGCCGGGGTCAGCGCCGCCGAGCCCGAACCGACCTCGGTGTCCAGGCCGGCGTCCAGCGCCCGCGCCCAGCCGTCGGCGTCGACCGCGCCGAGGGCCTCCCACAGCTCGGTGTCGGCGGCCTCCGTACGCGCGAGGCGCAGGTTGTCGCGCAGCGAGCCCACGAACACGTGGTGCTCCTGGTTGACCAGGGCCACGTGCTCGCGCACCCGCTCCGCCCGCATCCGCGACAGCTCCGCCCCGCCGAGGGTGATCTCGCCGGTCCGGGGCGCGTAGATGCCCGCGAGCAGCCGGCCCAGCGTGGACTTCCCCGCGCCCGAGGGCCCCACCAGGGCCATCCGGGTGCCGGGGGGCACCGACATCGACACCTGGTGCAGGACGTCGACGCCCTCGCGGTAGCCGAAGTGGACCTCGTCCGCGCGGACGTCCCGGCCCTGCGGGGAGACGGTCGCGTCACCCGCGTCGGGCTCGATCTCCCGCACGCCCACCAGCCGGGCCAGGGAGACCTGCGCGACCTGGAGCTCGTCGTACCAGCGCAGGATCAGGCCGATCGGATCGACCATCATCTGCGCGAGCAGAGCGCCCGTGGTCAACTGCCCCACCGACATCCAGCCCTGGAACACGCAGTACCCGCCGACCATCAGGACCGAGCCGAGGATCGTCATGTACGTGACGTTGACGACCGGGAAGAGGACCGTCCGCAGGAACAGCGTGTACCGCTCCCAGGCCGTCCACTCCTTGATCCGCCGCTCCGACAGCTCGATCCGGCGCCCGCCGAGGCGGTGCGCCTCGACGGTGCGGCCCGCGTCCACCGTCTCGGTCAGCGCGGCCGCGACCGCCGCGTACCCGGCCGCCTCCGAACGGTAGGCCCGGGGCGCCCGCTTGAAGTACCAGCGGCAGCCGATCACCAGCACCGGCAGCGCCACCAGCGCGGCCAGCGCCAGCGGCGGCGCGGTCACGGCGAGCGCTCCGTAGAGCAGGCTCGCCCACACCACGCCGATGGCCAGCTGCGGCACTGCCTCGCGCATCGCGTTCGCCAGCCGGTCGATGTCGGTGGTGATCCGCGACAGCAGGTCGCCGGTCCCGGCGCGTTCCAGCACGCCCGGCGGCAGGCCCACCGCCCGCACGAGGAAGTCCTCGCGCAGATCGGCCAGCATCTCCTCGCCGAGCATCGCCCCGCGCAGCCGGACCAGCCGGACGAACACGGCCTGGACACCGAGCGCCAGCGCGAACAGCAGCCCCACGCGCCCCAGATGCAGTGCGCGCGCTCCTTCGGTGAGCTGGTCCACGACCCGGCCCAGCAGGTACGGGCCCACCATGGAGGCGATCACCGCGACCGTGTTGACCGCCACCAGCACCGAGAAGGCCCTCCGGTGGCGACGGAACAGGCCGCGCACGTAACCCCGTACGGTCGCCGGCGTGCCCACGGGCAGCGTCGCGGCCGTTTCGGGGGCCGCCGGATCGTATTGCGGCGGCGCCACGCCGATCATGCGGATTCCTCGATCTCTGTCAGTACGGACTCGGTCAGTGCGGATTCCATGTCCGATAGCCGCTGTTCGTCCTCGGTCTCACGGGTGACGACCGCGCGGTAGCGGGAGTCTTCGTGCAGCAGCTCGCGGTGCGTGCCACTCGCCGCCACCGTGCCCTCATGGATCAGGACGACCCGGTCGGCGTGGTCCAGCAGCAGCGGCGAGGACGCCAGTACCACCGTCGTGCGCCCGGCGCGCAGCCGCGCGATCCCGTCCGCGATCCGCGCCTCGGTGTGCGAGTCGACCGCCGAGGTCGGCTCGTCCAGCACCAGTACCTCCGGGTCGGTGACCAGCGACCGCGCCAGAGCGAGCCGCTGGCGCTGGCCGCCGGACAGCGACCGCCCGCGCTCGGTGATCCGGGAGTCCATCGGGTCGCTCACCCCGTCCGGGGCGGACTGCAGGAGAGCGTCCAGCACGTCCGCGCACTGGGCCGCCCCCAGCGCAGCCGAAGGCGTGACCGCTCCAGAAGCCGGCACGTCGAACAGCTCGCGCAGCCTCCCGGACAGCAGCACCGGATCCTTGTCCTGTACGAGGACCAGCGTGCGCGCCGTGTCCAGCGCGAGCTCGTCCAGCGCGACCCCGCCCAGCAGTACGGAGGGCCCGCCGACGTCGTCCATCGGATGGCCGCCGAGTCGTTCGGCGAGCCTGCCCGCCAGGTCGGGGTCCCCGCACACCACGGCGGTGAACCGGCCCGCCGGGGCCATCAGCCCGGTCTCCGGGTCGTACAGGTCACCGCCCGGCGAGGGGGCCCCCGGAGTCTCCGCGACGACGGCCCGCCCCGTTCCCGCTCCCGTGGCGGAGGCGGACACGGCGTCGGAATCCGCACCGGCGCCCGTCCGGGTCAGCGACAGCACCCTGGCGGCCCGCTTGGCGGAGGGACGCGAGAAGGAGTAGGCCATCGCGATCTCCTCGAAGTGCCGCAACGGGTAGAGCATGGTCGTCACCGCACTGAAGGCCGCGACGAGTTCACCGACGTCCAGCCGGCCGTCCAGCACGAGCGCGGACCCGTACCAGACCACCGTGATCAGCAGGACGCCCGGCAGCAGCACCTGGATCGCGGAGATGAGCGCCCACATCCGGGCACTGCGCACGGCCGCCTTGCGGACCTCCTGCGAGGCCTCGCGGTAGCGGCCGAGGAACAGCTCCTCGCCGCCGATGCCCCGCAGCACGCGCAGTCCCGCCACGGTGTCGGCGGCCAGCTCGGTGGCCTTGCCCGCCTTCTCCCGCTGGACGTCGGCGCGTTGGGTGGCACGCGGCAGCAGCGGCAGGACGGCCAGGGCGAGCACCGGCATGCCGATCGCCACGACCACGCCGATCGCGGGAGCGTAGAAGAGCAGGACGACGCATCCGATGACGAGGCTCAGGGCGGCGGCGAGGAAACGGGAGACCGCCTCGACGAACCATCCGATCTTCTCCACGTCACCCGTGGACACCGCGACCACTTCGCCCGCGGCGACCCGCCGCGTCAGGGCGGCGCCCAGCTCCGCGGTCTTGCGGGCGAGCAGTTGCTGGACCCGCGCGGCAGCCGTGATCCAGTTGGTGACGGCGGTCCGGTGCAGCATCGCGTCACCGACCGAGACGGCGACGCCGAGCAGCACGAGCAGGCCCCCCACCCACAGCAGCCGGGCACCGTCGCCGTCCACGACCGCGCTGACGCCCAGGCCCACGGCGTACGGGATACCCGCCACGCCGCAGAAGTGGAGCATGCCCCAGCTCAGGCTCTTGGCCTGTCCGCCGAGTTGGCCGCGCCCCAGCCACCAGAGGAAACGGGGGCCGGAGCGAGCGTCGGGTACCCCTGGGTCCGGATACGGAAGATCGCTGATCTGCATGACGCCCCATGACTGGTCGAGTGGTCCAAACCGTGCAAGGTTCGCGTTCCGCATCGGTCCGGGGCAATCAAATTTCCGTCGCCGGGGGCGTGCAGCGGCAGGGTTCACGGCCTCAGGGGCGCGTGGCGCGCTCCAGTTCCAGCAGCGCCGAGTAGTAGCTCCGGCCGGTGGCCCGGTCCATCCCCACCTCGCACATCCGGTTCGCCGACAGGTGCGCGTCGAACTCCCGCGCCGTCACCTCGGCCGCCTCCTTCGCCGTCGCCGACTCCGTCAGCTCCGGGTGCAGCATCCCGCGGTCACCCGCGAAGGCGCAGCACCCGGCGTCGTACGGGACGACCACCTCGTCCGCGCAGGCCGCGGCCACCGCCACCAGCTGCGCCTCGTCGCCCAGGTGGCGCATCGAGCAGGTGGGGTGGAGCACCGCCGAGCCGACCGTGCGCCGGATCTCCACGTGGGGCAGCAGCTCCTCGGCCGCCCAGACGACCGAGTCGACGATCCGCAGCTCGGCGTGGAGGGCCCGGTTGTCGTCGGTCAGGTAGGGAACCACCTCGTGCGCGAGGCCCAGGGTGCAGGAGGAGGCGTCGACCACGAGCGGCAGCCGTCCGCCGGCCGTCCAGCCCCAGGCCGCGGCAACGATCCGGTTGGCCATCAGCCGGTTCCCGGCGTCGTACCCCTTGGAGTGCCAGATCGTGGCGCAGCAGGTTCCGGTCACGTCCCGGGGGATCCACACGGGCTTTCCGGCCCGCGCCGACACCGCGACGACGGCCTGCGGGAGGGAGGGCCCCGGCTTGTCGTCGGGGCCGGCGAAGATCCGGTTGACGCAGGCCGGGTAGTAGACGGCCGCGGCCCCCACCCGCCGGGTCTCGGGGAGTCGGCGGGCCGCGGCGCCGGGGATCTGCGGCAGCCACCGCGGGACCAGGTCCGGCCGTACGATCCTGCGCGCGGCCCCCGTCACGGCCTCCAGAAGGCGGTCCCCGACGGTGTCGCTGATCTTGTCGGCGGCGGCCACGGCGAGCCGGGCGGCGGCCTCGACGACGCGGAACCGGTCGGCGGCCAGCGCGGCGGTGCGCTCCTCGCGCAGGCCGTGCCGCCGGTGGCGGAAGTCCTCCATCAGGGCGCCGGTGTCGATGCCGACCGGGCAGGCGAGCTTGCACGTGGAGTCGCCGGCGCAGGTGTCCACCGCGTCGTAGCCGTAGGCGTCGAGCAGTCCGGCGAGGACGGGCGAGCCCGGCTGCTGGCGCGTCATCTCGCGGCGCAGCACGATCCGCTGGCGCGGCGTGGTCGTCAGGTCCTCACTGGGGCAGGTCGGTTCGCAGAACCCGCACTCGATGCAGGGGTCGGCCACGGCCTCCACGCGCGGAATCGTCTTCAGGCCGCGCAGGTGCGCCTGCGGATCGCGGTCCAGGAGGATCCGTGGGGCGAGCACCAGATCGGGGTCGACGACCCGTTTGGTGCGCCACATGATCTCGGTGGCCCGGGGGCCCCATTCCAGTTCCAGGAAGGGGGCCATGTTGCGGCCGGTGGAGTGCTCTGCCTTCAGGGAGCCGTCGAAGCGCTCGACGGTGAGCCGGCAGAAGGCGTCCATGAAGGCGGCGTACCGCTGGACGTCGGCGGGCTCGGCGGCGTCGAAGGCGAGGAGGAAGTGCAGGTTGCCGTGGGCGGCGTGGCCCGCGACGGCGGCGTCGAAGCCGTGCTCCGCCTGCAGTGCCAGGAGGGCTCGCAGGCCTCGGCCAGCCGGGACGGCGGGACCGCGAAGTCCTCGGTGATCAGGGTGGTGCCACGGGGGCGGGCCCCGCCGACGGCGGTGACGAAGGCCTTGCGGGCCGTCCAGTAGCCGGCGACGGTCCTCGCGTCGCGGGTGAAGGCGTTGGTCACCGAGGCCACGGGCGCGACGAGGTCCAGTCCGGCCAGCACCTCGGCGGCGGCCCGCTCGTGGCGCGCGCGGCCCGCCTCGTCGGCCGCGCGGAACTCGACCAGCAGGGCGGTGGTGTCCTTGGGCAGCTCGGCCCAGTCGGCGGGGACCCCCTCGACGGCCACGGAGGCGCGCAGGGTGTTGCCGTCCATCAGCTCGACGGCCAGGGCGCCGGCCCGGTTGAAGAGGGGCACGGCGGCGGCCGCGGCGGGCAGGGAGGGGAAGAAGAGCAGTGCGCTGGTGAGCTCGCGGTCCAGCGGCAGGGTGTCGAAGACGACCTCGGAGATGAAGCCGAGGGTGCCCTCCGAGCCGACCATCAGCCCGCGCAGGATCTCGACGGGCGTGGCGCCGTCGAGGTAGGAGTCGAGCCGGTACCCGGTCGTGTTCTTGATCTCGTACTTGGCCCGGATGCGGGCCACGAGCACCGGGTCGGCCTCGATCTCCTTCTTGATCTCCATCAGGGCCTGGCACAGCGCGGGCTCGGCGTGCGCCAGCTCCTCGTCGGCGCGCGGGTCGGCGGTGTCCACGACGGTCCCGCCCGGCAGGACGAAGGTGAGGGAGGACAGGGTGCGGTACGAGTTCCTCGTGATCCCCGCCGTCATGCCGGAGGCGTTGTTCGCGACGACTCCGCCGAGGGTGCACGCGAGGGCGCTGGCCGGGTCGGGCCCGAGGACGCGTCCGTGGCGGGCGAGCGCGGCGTTGGCGCGCAGGACGGTGGTTCCGGGCCGGATCCTGGCCCGCAGGCCCCCGTCCAGCACCTCGACGCCGGCCCAGTGGCGGCGGACGTCGACCAGGATGTCCTCGCCCTGCGCCTGGCCGTTGAGGGAGGTGCCGGCGGCGCGGAAGACCACCTCGCGCTGCTTGCCGTGGGCGTAGGAGAGGACGGCGGAGACGTCGTCGATGTCCTGGGCGACCACGACGACCTGCGGCACGAACCGGTACGGGGAGGCGTCCGAGGCGTAGCGGACCAGGTCCGAGATCTTCCAGAGCACCTTGTCGGCGCCCAGCAGCTCGGTCAGCTCGTGGCGCAGTGGCTCGGGCGTTCCGTTCGCCCGCCGGTCGGCCACCCGGTCGGGGGCGGGGCCGATGATGCCGCGCGGGCGAAGGGCCCCCGGCTTCGGTTCCAGCAGCGGCATGCGCAACTCCTCGGCTCGTTCGGCTCGCCCGGCTCACTCGCTCGGCTCACTCGTTCGGCGCAGTCGCGGCTTTCTCTCGGCCGGCCCGTCGCCCGGTCAGCAGGGCAGCTCCGGCGGGGCGTCCGCCAGGGCGTTCAGCAGGCCGCCGAGCACGTCGCGCTGATCGGCGGTCAAGGGAGCCAGGATCTCCTCCGCGGCCCCGGTTCGCGCGTTGCGCAGGCGGCGCAGCGTGGCGCGGCCGGTGTCGGTGAGCTCGATCCTTATGACGCGCCGGTTCGCCGGGTCGGGCACACGGCGCACGCAGTCGGCGGACTCCAGTCCGTCGACGAGCGTGGTCACGGCGCGGGGCACGACCTCCAGGCGAGCGGCGAGGTCCGCCATCCGGGGCGGCTGCCCGGTGGAGAGGTGCGCGACGGTGCGCAGCAGCCGGGACTGCGCCGGGGTGATTCCGAGTGGCTCCAGATGGCGTTTCTGGATGCGGTGGAGCCGCCGGGTCAGGCGGAGCAGCTGCTCCGCGAGAACGCTGCCGGTGGTGTCGGGGGCGTCCGTCTCGGAAGCTGTGCTCATGCTGCGGTCCTCATAATGGGAACAGTATCAGGACCAGGCTCATTGTGAGCATAGGTAACAATGAGCTATGCTCATTCGAGTCCGGTCGTCTGTCATGGAGGAGGCCCATGCGCCCCAAGGAACCCGAATGGACCCCGTCCAAGGAATCCCTCGATCCCGGTGGTCCCGCGCCGGCCGAGCGGCCGCGCGAACTGCGACGCATCGTCGGCCTCTTCCGGCCCTACCGCGGCCGCCTCGCCGTCGTCGGCGTGCTGGTCGCGGCCTCCTCGCTGGTGGGCGTCGCCTCGCCGTTCCTGCTCAAGGCGATCCTCGACGTCGCGATCCCGCAGGGCCGCACCGGACTGCTCAGCCTGCTCGTGCTGGGCATGATCGCCACCGCCGTCGTCACGAGCATCTTCGGTGTGCTCCAGACCCTGATATCCACCACGGTGGGCCAGCGCGTCATGCACGACCTGCGCACCGCCGTCTACGCGCAGCTCCAGCGGATGCCCCTGTCCTTCTTCACGCGCACGCGGACCGGTGAGGTGCAGTCGCGGATCGCCAATGACATCGGTGGGATGCAGGCCACGGTCACCTCCACCGCGACCTCCCTCGTCTCGAACGCGACGGCCGTCATCGCCTCCGTCGTCGCGATGCTCGCGCTCGACTGGCGGCTCACGCTCGTCTCGCTGCTCCTGCTGCCGTTCTTCGTGTGGATCAGCCGTCGCGTCGGCAGCGAGCGCAAGAAGATCACCGCGCAGCGCCAGAAGCAGATGGCCACGATGGCCGCGACGGTCACCGAGTCCCTGTCGGTCAGCGGCATCCTCCTCGGCCGCACGATGGGCCGCGCCGACTCCCTCACCAGCTCCTTCGCCGAGGAGTCCGAGAAGCTCGTCGACCTCGAGGTGCGCTCCAGCATGGCCGGGCGCTGGCGCATGTCCACCATCGGCATCGTCATGGCGGCCATGCCCGCGCTCATCTACTGGGCGGCCGGCATAGCCCTGCAGACCGGTGCGCCTTCGCTCTCGATCGGTACCCTCGTCGCCTTCGTCACCCTCCAGCAGGGCCTGTTCCGGCCCGCCGTGAGCCTGCTGTCGACCGGCGTCCAGATCCAGACCTCCCTCGCGCTGTTCGCCCGCATCTTCGAGTACCTCGACCTGCCGGTGGACATCACCGAGCGCGAGGACGCCGTCCGCCTCGACCGCGCCAGGGGCGAGGTCCGGCTGGAGGACGTCCACTTCGCGTACGACGCCAAGAGCGGCCCGACGCTGACCGGTATCGACGTCACCGTCCCCGCCGGCGGCTCCCTGGCCGTCGTCGGCCCGACCGGATCCGGCAAGAGCACGCTGAGCTACCTCGTCCCCCGGCTCTACGACGTCACCGGCGGCCGCGTCGTCCTCGACGGGGTCGACGTGCGCGACCTCGACTTCGACTCGCTGGCCCGCTCCATAGGCGTGGTCTCCCAGGAGACCTACCTCTTCCACGCCTCCGTCGCCGACAACCTGCGCTTCGCCAAGCCGGACGCCACCGACGAGGAGATCGTGGAGGCGGCCCGCGCGGCCCAGATCCACGAGCACATCGCGTCCCTGCCCGACGGCTACGACACCCTGGTCGGCGAGCGCGGGTACCGTTTCTCGGGCGGTGAGAAGCAGCGCCTGGCCATCGCCCGCACCATCCTGCGCGACCCTCCGGTGCTGATCCTCGACGAGGCCACCAGCGCTCTGGACACCCGCACCGAGCACGCCGTGCAGCGCGCCATCGACAACCTCTCGCAGGGCCGCACCACCATCACCATCGCCCACCGGCTTTCCACCGTCCGCGACGCCGACCAGATCGTGGTACTCGACGCCGGCGTGATCGCCGAGCGCGGGACCCACGAGGAACTGCTGGAGGCCGACGGCCGGTACGCGGCCCTCGTCCGGCGCGACCGCGAGACGGCGCTCAAGCCGGAAAACACCCTCACGGCGGAGCGCACCCTCACAGCGGAGGGTCCACTCGCGGCGGAGGGCCCGCTCACGGCGGCGGGCGCCGTGCAGTCGGAGCGCCTCACCGCGGCGAAGCTCAAGCCGGGGACCTTCAAGCCCAAGAAGCTCCGCGGGACGGAGCCGACCCCGGTGAATGTGTGATCGTATGACCGAGATGTGGGCCGGATGCCGGAATTCAGATGGTTCGCGGGTTAGTGTTCCCGCATGCCTCAAGAGAACCGGCCGCCGTCACCGCGCCGTTCCCGGCTCACCCGCCGGGGCCGGCTGGCGCTCTTCCTCGGCACGTTCCTCGGGCTCGGGGCCGCCGTCCTGATCCCGTTGCTGCCGCAGGGGAACGCGCCCGAGAAACCGCGCCAGCTGCTGATCCCCGAGGGCTGGCGGGCCCCGCAGGTCTACGCCGCCATCGATCGCGAGCTCAAGATCCCGGCCGGTTCCGCCCAGGCGGCCGCCGCGACAGCCGGCCTGCCCCTGCCCGCGGAGGCGAAGGGCAATCCGGAGGGATACCTCTTCCCGGCCACCTATCCGGTGACCTCCAAGTCCACCCCGGCCGCGCTGCTCACGTACATGGTCGAGACGGCCAACGAGAAGCTCACCTCCAAAGCCGTCACGGCCGGCCGCAAGGCCCACGGTATGACCCCGTACCAGACGGCCACCCTCGCCAGCATCATCGAGGCGGAGGCCGACACGCGTACCGACATGGGCAAAGTCGCGCGGGTGGTGCACAACCGGCTGGCGAAGTCGATGCCGCTCCAGATGGACTCCACCATCAACTACGCGCTGAACCGCTCCACGGTGGACACCAAGCTGAGCGAGACGAAGATCGACAACCCCTTCAACACGTACGAGCGTCAGGGGCTGCCGCCCACGCCGATCGACAGCCCCGGACTGGAGGCCATGGCGGCCGCGGTCGCGCCGACCCCGGGCGACTGGCTCTTCTTCGTCACGGTGAAGGCCGGTGACACCCGTTTCTCGTCGACGTACGAGGAGCACAAGCGCCACGTGGCCGAGTTCAACCGCCTCCGCTCGGCCTCCGACAAGACCTGACGGGTCCGTGCGACCGGCCGGTTCTGCCCGCGGGCGGGGCTCCGGGTGACCCGGTGTACGGACTCCTCAACGGGCGGCGGCCGGGGTCCGCGTGAGGAAGCGGTTGATCTCGCGGGTCGCGGAGCCGCCGGCCCGGTTCGCGCCGATGGTGGACGCCGAGGGGCCGTAGCCGACCAGGTGGACGCGCTCGTCGCGGACGGCGCGGGTGCCCGCGAGGCGGATGCCGCCGCCCGGCTCGCGCAGGCGCAGGGGTGCCAGGTGGTCGATGGCCGGGCGGAAACCCGTGGCCCACAGGATCACGTCGGCCTCCACGCGTCGCCCGTCGGCCCAGGCGGCTCCGCCGGCCGTGAGGTGGTCGAACACGGGGTGGCGCTCCAGGACCCCCGACCCGAGTCCGCCGCGGACCGCCTCGTTCAGCGGCAGCCCGGTGACGCTGACCACGCTCTGCGGGGGAAGCCCCCGTCCCACCCGGTCCTCCACCAGGGCCACCGCCGCCCGCCCCTCGGCTTCGCCGAAGCTCCCGTCGCGGAACACCGGGGGCCGCCGGGTGACCCAGGTGGTCTCCGCCGCGACCTCGGCGATCTCCAGCAGGTGCTGCACCGCCGAGGTTCCGCCGCCCACCACGATGACGCGGGCCCCGGCGAACTCGTCCGGGCCGGGGTAGTTCGCCGTGTGGAGCTGGCGCCCGCGGAAGACGTCCTGCCCGGGATAGCGGGGCCAGAACGGCCGCTCCCAGGTGCCGGTGGCGTTGATCAGCGCCCGCGCCGAGAAGGTGCCCGAGCCCGACTCCACCAGAAGCCGCCGGTCCGCCCCCTCGCGCACGGCCGTCACGTCCACGGGCCGTCGCACGCGCAGGCCGAAGCGCTCCTCGTACGCGGCGAAGTACCCGGCGATCACCTCGGAGGACGGCCGGAGCGGATCGGCTCCGACGAGCTCCATTCCCGGCAGCGCGTGCATGCCGTGGACCTTGCCGTAGGTCAGCGAGGGCCAGCGGAACTGCCAGGCCCCGCCGGGGCGGGGCGCATGGTCCAGGACCACGTGGCCGATGCCCGCCCGCGCCAGATGGTAGGCGCTCGACAGGCCCGCCTGCCCGGCGCCGATGACGACCACGTCCGTGACGGCCGCGACCGCCGTGCCGGCCGTGGCGTGCTCCGAAGATTCGTTCACGGTTCTACCAACCGGACGCGGCGGCGGGATCTTCCCGCGCCCCGCTACGGGTGGGTCGGGCGGAGCGTCGCCAGGACCCGCCCGACCGGCTGGAGGGTCAGCCCCGGCAGGACCTTCGCACGCCCGGGGCCGCTGTCCAGGTGGAAGCGCTGCGCCAGGACGGCCAGTACGAGGGCGGCCTCGACCAGGGCGAAGCGGGCACCCAGACAGGCGCGGGGGCCGCCGCCGAAGGGGAACCAGGCGTGCTCCGGCACCGGATGGGGCGCGTCCGCGTCCCACCGCTCCGGGCGGAAGGCCTCCGGCTCGGGGAACCAGCGCGCGTCCCGGTGCATCGACCACGGGCTGGCCCACACCGACAGACCGGCCGGGACCGGCCGCCCACCGAGGGACGCGCCCTCCGTCGCCACCGCCGAGATCAGCCAGATCGGCGGGTAGATCCGCAGCGCCTCCTTGACCACCTGCTGGGTCCAGGGCAGCCGCGCGTAGTCCTCGTACGTCGGCAGCCGCCCCCCGAGCACCCGGTCCAGCTCCTCCGTCAGCCGCCCGCGCGCCTCGCTCGCACCGGACAGCAGCTGCCACGCCCAGGTCAGGGTGGTCGAGGTGGTTTCGTGGCCGCCGATGTAGAGGGTGATCGACTCGTCGCGCAGCTCCCTGCGCGACAGCGGGCCGCCGTTCCCGTCCCGCGCGGCGAGGAGCCGGCTCAGCAGGTCGTCCCGCTCCTCGCCGGCCGCCGAGGCCGCCTCGTGCTCCTGTATGACGTGCTCGATCTCCCGGTCGAGGACGGCCACCGCGGCCCGCATCCGGCGCCGGCCCGGAGTCCGCACCCACGGCGGCAGGAACAGGGTCACCCCCCGGAACTCCGCGCTCAGTTCCCGCTGGGCCGTGGCCATGGCCGCACTGATCGGCGCCTCCCGCCCGGCCGCGTCGCCGCCGAACAGGGTGCGCACCGCGATCCGTTGCGTCAGCCCGGCCATCTCCTGGTGCACGTCGATCCGATCGCCCTCGCTCCAGGCGGATGCCAGCGCGTCGGCGCACTCGACCATCGTGGCCGCGTACGTGCGCACTTGGCGCGGGCGCACCGACGGCTGGACCAGCGCCCGCTTGCGCCGCCAGTCCTCGCCCGTGGCCACCACCACTCCGTTTCCGAGCAACTGGCGGAAGGCCCAGCCCAGTTCGGTCGGCCTGAAGGCGGACTCGACGGCGCCCAGCAGTTCGCCCGCGTGCTCGGGCCGGGAGACCAGCACGTTGCGCTGCGGGCCGAGTGCCCAGGGCGCCCAGTCGCCGTACTCGTCGCGCAGCGACTCGAAGAAGGCCAGCGGATCGCGGGCGAAGGCAGGGAGGTTTCCGACCAGGGGCCACCGGCGCGGTCCGCGCTCGGCTCCCGAAGACAGCGGGGTGGCGGTCACCCCGGCATGGTGACAGCGCCGGCCCGAGGACGCCAGGGATCAGGCGCGCCGGAGCTCCGTGATCCAGCCGTAGGCGGCCTCTGCGGTGAACTCCCGCTGACCGGCGGGGAAGAGCAGACCGGCGGCCGCGAAGGCCGGATCGTCGGCGGTGGCCGCCACGTACGGGACCGCCACGCACTCCATGCCCGCCGCACGGGCGGCCAGCGCGCCGGGAGCCGCGTCCTCGACGACCACGCAGTCGGCGGGATCCGCACCCAGCCGCCGCGCCGCCTCCAGGAACACGTCCGGAGCGGGCTTGCCCCGCTGCACCTCCTCGGCGGAGACCACCGTGGTCAGCAGCGCGTCCAGCCCGGTACCGGCCAGGACCGCGTCGATGGCCTCGCGCGAGGACCCCGAGGCCACCGCCATCGGGACGCCGTCACCGTGCAAGCGCTCGACGAGCTTGCGCATCTCGGGGTACGCCTCGGTACGCGTACGGGCGAGCTCCAGGTAGGCGGCGTTCTGCTCGGCGAGCATCTGTGCCACCGGGGTCCGGATCCCATAGGCCTCCCGGAGGATCTCCAGCGTCTCCAGGGTGCCGATGCCGATGTACCGGGAGTGCTGCTCCCAGGTGAAATCGGGGACGCCGTGCCGCTCCAGGGTGCGCCGCCCGGACTCGTAGTAGTTCGGCTCGCTGTCCACGAGCGTGCCGTCGAGATCGAATATGACGGAGATCATTCGCCCTGTCCGTCCTGCCCGTGCCGGTTCTGTACCTGTCCGGGCCATCTTGTCAGGATGTGGGTGCGGCCCGTCCCACGGACTCGACCAGCGGCAGCAGCCGGTGCGCCACCCGCTCGCGCAGAGCGACCTCGGTCCGGGTACGGACCACCCCCGGGAGCCGGATCAGCCGCTGGATCACGTCCTCGAGATGCGCGTTGTCCCGCGCGGCCACCCGGGTCAGCAGGTCCCCGCCGCCGGTGATCGAGAAGGCCTCGATGATCTCGGGTACGGAGGCCAGCGCGTCGCCGACCTCGTCCAGGTGCCCCTGGGTGACCTCGATGTGCACGAAGGCCAGCACCGGGTGCCCGAGTGCGGCCGGTGAGAGGACGGGACCGGTCCCGGTGATCACCCCGGTGCGCTCCAGCCGGTCGAGCCGGGCCTGGAGGGTGCCGCGGGCGACGCCGAGGATGCGGGCGTACTCCCGGACGCTGGTGCGCGGCTGCTCGATCAGCAGGCGCAGGATCCGTGTGTCGAGCTCGTCCACCGCCATGCCGTGACCTTATCAACGTGCAGGTGGGCCGGGGTGGCGCCGTGGCGGCCCCGGCAGGAGGCCGCTGGTGCGCCGGCCGTGCTCCGCGCAGTCGGCGCCGGTCCGCCGTGTCGCCCCGGCGGCCGCGTCCCGCCGCCGGTGATCCGTCCGGGGGGATTCCCGCATCCGATGCGTGGCGCCCCGGGGAATGGGAGGTAAGGGAGTGCGCGCCGGGGGACCCTGTCCGGGCGACGTTGCGACGGCGACGGCGACGGCGTGCGAAGCGGTACGCGGCCGGGCGGACGGGGCGGCGCAACGTCGGGAACGAGGAGCGGAGACAACCATGACGGGCATGAACTGCCTGGTCACCGGAGCCACCGGCTACATCGGCGGTCGCCTGGTGCCCGAACTCATCGAGGCCGGTCACCACGTCCGGTGCCTTGCCCGGACCCCCGAGAAGCTGCGGGACCACCCGTGGGCCGGGCAGGTCGAGACCGTCCGCGGGGACGTCACCGACGCGCGGAGCCTGGCGTCCGCGATGGCCGGGATCGACGTCGCCTACTACCTCGTGCACGCCCTCGGCACCGGATCCGGGTTCGAGGAGCGCGACCGCGCCGCCGCCCGGACCTTCACGGAGCAGGCCCACGCCGCCGGGGTCCGCCGCATCGTCTACCTCGGCGGCCTCACCCCGGCCGGCATCCCCGTCCACTCCCTCTCCCCGCACCTGCGCTCCCGCGCCGAGGTCGGCGAGATCTTCCTCGCCGGACCCGTACCGGCGACCGTCCTGCGCGCCGCCGTCGTCATCGGCTCCGGCTCGGCGTCCTTCGAGATGCTGCGCTACCTGACCGAGCGGCTGCCCGTCATGGTCACCCCCAGCTGGGTCGGTACGCGCTGCCAGCCCATCGCCGTCCGCGACGTCCTGCGCTACCTCGTCGGCAGCGCCGGCATGCCGCCCGAGGTGAACCGGGCCTTCGACATCGGCGGCCCCGACGTGGTCACGTACGAGGAGATGATGCGCCGCTACGCCGTCGTGGCACGGCTGCCCGCCCGCCTGATCCTGCGGGTCCCGATGCTGACCCCCCGGCTGTCCAGCCACTGGATCGGCCTGGTCACGCCCGTACCGCGCGCGCTGGCCCGGCCGCTCGCCGAGTCCCTGCGGCACGAGGTGGTCTGCGCGGAGCACGACATCGCCGATCACGTCCCCGACCCGCCGGGCGCGCCCATCGGCTTCGACGAGGCCCTGGCCCTCGCGCTCCAGCGGATCCGGGACGCCCGGGTGGACACCCGCTGGTCCTCGGCCGCGGTGCCCGGCGCGCCGAGCGACCCGCTGCCCACCGACCCCGACTGGGCGGGCGGCAGCCTCTACACCGACCAGCGGGAGTGTGCGGTCGAGGCCTCGCCCGGGGCGCTGTGGCGGGTGGTGGAGGGCATCGGGGGCGAGAACGGCTGGTACTCCTTCCCCCTGGCCTGGGCCCTGCGGGGCTGGCTGGACCGGCTCGTCGGCGGAGTCGGCATCCGCCGCGGCCGCCGGGACGCGGCCCGGCTGCGGGTGGGGGACTCCCTCGACTTCTGGCGGGTCGAGGAGATCATCCCGGGCCGCCTGCTGCGCCTGCGCGCGGAGATGCGGCTGCCCGGCCTGGCCTGGCTCGAACTCCGGGCCGACCCCCCGTCCCCGGGGGACGGGGGCGGCGCCCGCTACCGGCAGCGCGCGCTGTTCCACCCGCGCGGCCTCCTCGGCCACATGTACTGGTGGAGCGTGTCCCCGTTCCACGCCGTCGTCTTCGGCGGCATGGCCCGCAACATCGCCCGCGCGGCGGAACGCCTGGACGGTGACCCGGCCCGACCGTGACCCGGCCCGACCGTGACCCGGCCCGACCGTGACCCGGCCCGACCGTGACCCGGCGCAACCGTGACCCGGCGCAAGCGTGAGGTGGTGCGCTTGTGACCCCGCCCTACCGTGACCCGGCCACCGGAGCGGGCGCGCCTCCCTCGTTCCCGGTCCCCTCCCGTTCCGGCCCGGCGCGGCCCCGGACACGCCCCGGGGAACGAGCGGCAGCGACCCCGCATCCGGGTGGCGGGTCCGCCGCGAAGTACATGACGACACCTCGTCCCACCTCCCCACACGGAGCGAGCCCCATGAACGTCGCGGTGGTCCTCTACACCTCCGACCTGCGGCTGCACGACCATCCGCCGCTGCGCGCCGCGCTGTCCTCCTCCGGGCAGGTGGTTCCGCTCTTCGTCAGGGACCCCGGGGTTCCCGCGCCGCCCAACCGGCTCGCCTTCCTCGCCGACTGCCTCGCCGACCTCGACGCGGGGCTGCGCTCCCGCGGCGGCCGGCTCGTCGTCCGCTCCGGCGACGCCGTCACCGAGACCCTCGCCCTCGTACGGGAGGCCGACGCCGACGAGGTGCACATGGCCGGCGGAGTCAGCGGCTACGCCCACGCCCGCGAGGACCGGCTGCGCACCGCCCTCGAAGCCGAGGGCCGGCGGCTCTACGTCCACGACGCCGTGATCACCGCCGTGGCACCCGGGGCCGTCCTCCCCGCCGGGTCCGACCACTTCGCCGTCTTCACCTCCTACCACCGCCGCTGGGCGGACCAGCCCCTGAGGGCCCTCGCGCCCGCGCCGCGCGGCGGCGTCCGGGTCCCCGACGCCGTCCGCTCCGAGCCGCTGCCCGAGCGCGCCGCCGTCACCGGCACCTCCCCGGGCCTCCCGCCCGGCGGCGAGCACGTGGGCCGCAGACTGCTGGCCCGCTGGCTGGCTTCCGGGATCTCCCGCTACGGGGACGTCCACGACGACCTGGCCGGCGACGCCACGTCCCGGCTCTCCCCGCACCTGCACTTCGGCACGCTCTCGGCCGCCGAGACCGTCCACCGGGCGCGCGCGGCCGGCGGGCCCGGCGCCGAGGCCTTCGTACGGCAGGTGTGCTGGCGCGATTTCCACCACCAGGTGCTCGCCGCCCGCCCGGAGGCCGCCGGGGCGGACTACCGCCCCCGCGGGGACGGCTGGCGGACCGGGCGGGCCGCCGAGGAGGAGATCCAGGCCTGGAAGGAGGGCCGGACCGGCTATCCGGTGGTCGACGCGGCCATGCGCCAGCTCGCCCACGAGGGCTGGATGCACAATCGCGCGCGCCTGCTGACCGCGAGCTTCCTCACCAAGACCCTGTACGTCGACTGGCGCGTCGGCGCCCGCCACTTCATGGACCTCCTCGTGGACGGGGACCTCGCCAACAACCAGCTCAACTGGCAGTGGGCGGCGGGCACGGGCACCGACTCCCGCCCCAACCGGGTCCTCAACCCGGTCCGCCAGGGCCTGCGCTACGACCCCGACGGCGCCTACGTGCACCGCTGGGTCCCCGAACTCGCCTCACTCGCCGCTCCGCGCGTGCACGAGCCGTGGCGGCTGAGCGGACCGGAGCGGGCCGCCTACGACTACCCCGACCCGGTGGTCGAACTCGCCGACGGACTCGACCGCTTCCGCCGGGGCCGCGAGGCCGGGGCCGGGGCCGGGTGAGCCCCCGGAGGCCCGCCGCGCCGTACGGTGGAACGGTGGAGCCAGAACTGCCGCAGCCCCCGCCCGCCGCGCTCGGTACGGGCGCCGTCGCCCGGCGCCTGGGGGTGTCGCCGACCACGCTGCGTTCGTGGGAGCGCCGCTACGCCATCGGCCCGGCCCACCGCGAAGACGGCCGGCACCGGCGCTGGACCCCCGGGGACATCGCCCGCCTGGAGCTGATGTGCCGCCTCACCACCCAGGGCGTCCCGCCGTCCGAGGCGGCCCGGGTGGCCCGGGGCCCGGCCCCGGGCGCCCTCGCCCCCGTAGCGCCCCGGGCCGAGGCGGCGACGCCGGGCGGGCCCCGGGCGCTGCGCCTCGGCGACGTCCGCCCGGAGTGCAGGGGGCTCGCGCGGGCCGCCGTACGACTGGACGCGCCGGCCGTGGAGGAGCTGTTGGCCGGCGCGCTCGCGGAACTGGGCCTGGTCACCGCGTGGGAGGAGGTGATCGCTCCGACCCTGCACGCGGTGGGCCGCAAGTGGGCCTCCGCGGGGGAGCGCTACATCGAGGTGGAACACCTGCTGTCCTGGTACGTCTCCTCGGCCCTGCACCGGTTCCGGCCCGCCCCGGAACCGGTCCGGACCCCTCCGGTGCTGCTGGCCTGCACGCCCGGCGAGCAGCACAGCCTGCCGATGGAGGCGTTGGCCGCAGCCCTCGGGGAACGGGCGCTCCCCGTCCGGATGTTCGGAGCGGCGCTGCCCGCCGCCGCCCTGTGCGAGGCGGTACGGCGGACGGGTCCGCGGGCCGTCGTCCTCTGGGCGCAGTCCCGTACGACCGCGGACGCGGCGCTCTCCCGGACCGTCGCGGGCATCGAGTGGGGTCCGCGCGGCGCCCGGGGACATTCGGCGCTGCTGCTGGCCGGGCCCGGCTGGGGTGCCGGTTCCCCGGCCCTGCCCGCCCGCGCCGAGCGGCTGTTCGGGCTCCGCTCGGGGCTGTCGGTCATCGAGTCGGTCGTGGCAGGGCCTGCGGCAGGCGCTGCGGCAGGCCCGGCTCCAGCGACTGCCTCAGGAGGCGCAGGGCCCGCCGCATGTGGCTCTTGACGGTGCCGAGCGGCAGTCCGGTGCGGTCCGCGATCTGCGACTGGGTCAGGTCCGCGTAGAAGGCCAGCCGCAGTACCCGCTGCTGCGCCGAGGGCAGCCGTGCCAACTCCTCCAGCACCACCACCCGTTCCACGGCCCGCTCCGGGCCCGGCACCGGATCCGGGCGGGCCTGGGCGCTGAGGCGCACGGCGGCTTCGGCCGCCCGTGCCCGCCGGGTCCGGGCCGCGAGGGCGTCGGCCACCTTGTGACGCGTGATGCCGGTCAGCCAGGCCCCGAGGCCGCCCGGACCGGGGCGGTAGCCGCTCCGGCCGTGCCAGGCAGCGAGGAACACCTGCTGGGTCACGTCCTCGGCCTCCCGCTCGTCGCCGAGCGAGCGGCGGGCGAGGGCGTGCACCAGCGGCCGCCAGCGCCGGTAGACCACCGCCACGCAGTCCTCGTCGCCCGCCGCGAACCCCGCCGCGACGTGCTCGCCGTACTCGATGTCCATGCCCCGAGCCTGGCGAGATCGGATGCCGGGACCAACTTGCATCGCTTGCGCATCGTTTCCGCCCCCCCCCTCGCCTCCTTCCGCCCCTCGGCCCCCTCCGTCCCCTCCCGACGTCGCGCCGCCCCTGCGCGGAGCACGACCTCTCCCCGCCGTCCGGCCCGTCCTCCGCCCGCCCGCTCGTACGGCGCGGACCCGCCGCGGGGACTAGGGTCCGAAGGATGAGCGACCTGCTGCTGGTGAGGCACGGCGAGACGGACTGGAGCGCGACCGGGCGGCACACCGGGCGCACCGACGTCCCGCTGACCGCGCGCGGGGTCGAGGAGGCCATCTCGCTCGCCCCCTACTTCCGGGACCGGCACCCCGCCCTGGTGGTGACCAGCCCGCTGCGCCGGGCCGTCGCCACGGCCGAGCTCGCCGGGCTGACCGGCGGCGTCACCGACGCCGACCTGTACGAGTGGGACTACGGCGGCTACGAGGGCATCACCACCGCGGAGATCCTGCGCGAGCGCCCCGACTGGTCCTTGTGGACCGACGGAGTGCCGCCCGGCGACGCCGAGCACCCGGGCGAGAACGCCGCCGAGGTCGGCGCCCGCGCGGACCGGGTGCTCGCCCGGGTGGCCGGCGTACTGCGCGAGGACCGGGGCGACGCGGTCCTGGTCGCCCACGCCCACCTGCTGCGCGTGCTGACCGCCCGCTACCTCGGCCTGCCTCCCGAGGCCGGACGCCTGTTCCTGCTCCGCACGGGCACCTTCAGCCGGCTCTCCACGGAGCACGGCCTCCCCGTGATCGCGGGCTGGAACACCCACCCCTGACCCACCCACCCCTGACGCACCCACCCTGACGCGCCCGCCTCGCGCGCCGACCGGGTCTGCGTGACGATGCCTGCATGGCTCATCACGGCGCGGACGGCGGCCTCCCGGAGCCCCCGGAGCGGGAACCGGGCCCGGGCACAGGGCCAGGACCAGGACCGGGACGGGGACCGGCGGCAGGACCGGGAGCGACCGCGGGCGTGGGCACCGACCCCTCGGCGGGCCCCGACGCGGACCCCGGCCTCAAGGCCGACGCGATCGGGTTCCTCGACGCGCTCGTCATCGGTCTGAACTCGACGTCGCCCGCCTACTCCCTGGCCGCGGTCATCGGCCCGATCGTCGCGCTCGCGGGGATCTACGCGCCGGGGGTCATGCTGGCCTCCTTCGTGCCGATGCTGCTGATCGCCGCCGCCTTCTACTACCTCAACAAGGTCGACCAGGACTGCGGAACCACCTTCTCGTGGGTGACGCGTGCCATGGGCCCCTGGGCCGGCTGGCTCGGCGGTTGGGCCATCACGATGACCGGCGTGCTCGTCATCGGTTCCCTCGCCGACGTGGCCGTCCACTTCGGTCTGCTCGCCGCGGGACTCGACGGCTGGGCGGCGAACGAGGTGATCCGCCAGACCCTCGCCGTCGTCGTGATCCTGGCCATGACCGCAATCTGCGTCGTCGGCACCGAGATGTCCGCCCGGCTCCAGGACATCCTGATCCTCGCCCAGGTCTTCTTCCTGCTGGCCTTCGCGGTGGTCGCCCTCTACCGCGTCTACGCCGGCACCGGCAGCCTCGACGCCATCAGGCCCTCGGTGGAATGGCTCAACCCCTTCGGCGCCGGCGGCGCCGCCCTGACCGGAGGTCTGCTGCTCGGCGTCTTCATCTACTGGGGCTGGGAATCGGCGGTCAACCTCACCGAGGAGGTCGAGGACTCCGCCACCGCGCCGGGCAAGGCGGGCATCTGGTCCACCGTGGTGCTCCTGGTGACGTACCTGTCCGTCGGCTTCGCGGTCGTCGCCTACGCCGGGACGCAGTTCCTCGCCGAGAACGCGGGCGAGGAGGAGGCCGTCTTCGCCGTCCTCGCCCACGAGGTCATGGGCGGCTGGGACTGGGTCGTCCTGCTCGCCGTCTGCACGTCCGCCCTCGCGTCCACCCAGACCACGATCATCCCCGCCTCCCGCACCTCCCTGTCGATGGCCCGCCGGCACGCGCTGCCGCAGCGCCTCGCCCACATCCATCCGCGGTTCAGGACCCCCGACGTGAGTACCTGGTGGGTGGCCGCCATCGCCATCGTCTGGTACCTCTCCGTCAACCAGATCAGCGAGAACGCCCTCCTGGACTCGCTCACCGCCCTGTCGCTGCTCATCGCCTTCTACTACGCGCTGACCGGCCTGGCCTGCGCCGTGTACTACCGCCGCCACCTGCTGGAGAGCGCGCACAACTTCCTGCTGATCGGCCTCGGCCCGGTGGTCGGCGCCGGACTGCTCGCCTGGCTGCTGGTGCAGTCCGTCGCCGACATGGCGGACCCCGAGAACTCGGCGAGCGGAGTGTCCTGGTACGGGCTCGGGCCACCGCTGGTCATCGGGATCGGCATCGCGGTCGTCGGAGTGCTGATCATGTGCTTCTGGCGCGTCCGGGACGGCCGCTTCTGGCTGGAGCGGCGCGGCGTCGTCGACCCGGACCTCGTCCACGGGACCAAGAGGCCCTGACCTGCCTCCGTCCTCCGCCCCGCTCTCCGTCCCGCCCTCGGACCCGTCCTCCGCCCCGCTCTCCGTCCGCCCCCCTCCGTCCGCCCGGCCGATTCGTACCCGGCCCGTCTCCGGCCCGTGCCCGCCCGAGAGGAGTACCGATGTCCGTCGTCCTCGGATACGACGAATCGCCCGGCGCGGAGCGCGCCCTGCGCGTCGCGCTGGAAGTGGCCACCGCCTTCGGCGAGCCGCTCGTCCTCGTCTACGGCGCGGCCGCCCCCGGCGCCGCCGGCGAGGAGTACCGCGCGCACCGGGAGGCCGTCCGCGAGGCGGGCCGCAGCGCCCTCGCCCGCGCGGTGGAGGCCGCGGACGAGGCGGGGGTGCCCTCCACGGTCGAGGTGATGGACGAGAAGCCGGCCCCGGCCCTCCTCGACGCCGCCCGGCGGCACCAGGCGCGAGTGATCGTCGTCGGAAGCTGGGGCGACAGCCCGATCCGGGGCGCCCTCCTGGGCTCCACCCCGCACAAGCTGCTGCACCTCTCCCCGGTCCCGGTCCTCTGCGTCCCGACGGAAGGCATCCCCCACCTGTGAGGGGTGTCCGGCCCGCGCCTGCCGCCGCACCATGGCCCGCTGGCCCCGACCGGCCGAAAACAGCCGTCGGAAACTGGGCCAATGGCCCAGCCCATCGACCCCGAGTTGAGCCAACCGGCCTCCGGATGCTTATCTGTGTCCTATCCATGTATTTACGGGCGCCGCGCGGTGCCGGACGGCAACGACGCCGTCCCGGAGCGCGGCGCCTCCGCCGTGCCCGCACGCCGCCCACCACCCCCGGGCGGACGCCGGCCCCGGCGTGTTCATCGCAAGGGGGGCGGCACACCGCCGTGAAGAGGATGTTCGTGGCTCCGGACCCGGGGCGCGCAAGGCTCAGGAACTCCACGCGGGCCGTCATCGGCATCGCGTTCGCCGTCGCGTCGGCCGAACTGTGCGGGTTCTCGCTGGTCGCGTCGATCACCGGGGGCCTGGCGGCGCTGCTCGCGCTCTTCACCGTGCTCGACCCGACGGTGCGCGCCCAGCGGGTGACCACCGCCCTGCTGCCGGTCGCCGGTTTCCCGGTGCTCGCGCTGGCCACCACCCTGCACGGGGCTCCGCTCGCCCGTGACGCGGCCTTGCTCGCGGTCGTCTTCGCCGGGGTCCACGCCCGCCGGTTCGGCCCGCGCGGACACGCGCTCGGGGTCTTCGGCTTCATGATGTTCTTCGTCACCCAGTTCCTGCACGCGCGGCCCGCCCAGCTGCCCGAGCTGTTCGCGGCCGTCGCCCTGGCGCTGGTGGCCGCGGGAGCCGTCCGCTTCGCGCTCTGGCCCATCGAACGGCGCACCCCGCCCGCCCCCGCGCCGCCCGGGCTGCCCGGTACGGGGCTGGCCCGGCCCACGACCCGGCAGGCCTTCCAGGCGACCGCGGCGTGCGCCTTCGCGCTCGGCATCGGCCAGGCGCTGTCCGAGGACCGCTGGTACTGGGCCGTCGGCACCGCCTGGTGGATCTTCGTCAACACGGCCTCCCGCGGCGAGACCCTGGTCCGGGGCTTCCGCCGGGTCCTCGGCACGGTCGTCGGCATCGCCGCCGGCCTGCTGGTCGCGGTGCCGCTGCACGGGGCCCCCGCACCCACGGCCGCCCTGGTCGCGGTCTGCGTCTTCGGCATCTTCTACACCGCCGCCCCGTCGTACTCCTGGATGATGTTCTTCGTCACCGTCATGGCGGGACTGCTCTACGGGCTCCTCGGCGTGCTCCACCCCGGCCTGCTGCTCCTGCGCTTCGAGGAGACCGCCATCGGCGCGCTGGGCGCCGCGCTCGCCGTCGTCCTCGTCCTGCCCGTCACCACGCACGCCGCCAACGACGCCTGGATCCAGCGCGCCCTGCACTGCGTACGGGCCTCCACCGCGGCCTCCCTCGCGCGGCTCGCCGGGGACCCCGACGCCGATCCGGCCCCGCACGCCGCCGAGCTCGAACTGCTGCTGGGCCGGGTACGGATGGCCCTCGCGCCCCTCGTCCACCCGCTGAGCCCGCTCCGCGCCCGCAAGGCGCGCGCCCGCCAGGTCCTCGGGCTGCTCGACGACTGCGCCCGCGAGGTGCGCGGACTGGTGGCCGTCGCGGCCGATCCGCAGGCTTCGCACGACGCCCGTCTCGCCGCCGCCTGCTGGCGCGTGGAGGCGGCCGTGGCGACGCTGACCGGACCGCGCGGCGCCCCGGAGCCCAGCGTCCCGCCCGCCCCGCGCCCGCACGCCGCCGAGCCCGCCCTGGCCCACCTGCACGGCCTGGAACACGCGCTGGTCGCCCTGCACGTCCCGCTGCGCACCCACCCCCGGGCCCCGCTGGTCATCAGCGCCTGACCCGCGGCGCACGGCGGTGCCGGCCCCGTCGCCGCGTTAGCGCGGCGAATGGTAAGCCCCGCCGCCGCCCGTCCGCAGGCCGATGGGTGAAGAGCACACGGAGGAGTGTTCCGGGCGCTCGCCACGTTCGGCGCTGACCTGCGGCATGTACAACGGGTGAGGGTGCAGTGCGCATTCATCCGGCACGCACGGGGTGGATCCGGTCGGACAGGGGGGCAACTGCCCGTGATGGAGATACGGAGACAGCGCTCCCATACCGCCCAGGTGTGGGAAGCCGCCGAGGAGTTCGTCCGGCTGTTCCACAGGGAGAATCCGGACGCGGGCGACCCGCGCGCGCGGCTCGCCGCCGTGCGGGCCGAGCTCGCCGGGACGGGCACCTACCGGCACACGCCCGAAGAGCTGGTGCACGGCGCCCGGGTGGCCTGGCGCAACAGCAACCGCTGCATAGGCAGGCTGTACTGGAACTCCTTGCGCGTGCGCGACCGCCGCGGGCTCACCGAGGCCGGGGAGATCGCCGGGGAGTGCTTCGAGCACCTCCGCGAGGCGACCAACCGCGGCAGGGTCCGGCCCACGATCACGGTCTTCGCGCCCGATGCCCCGGACCGGCCGGGGCCGCTGATCTGGAGCGAGCAGCTGGTCCGGTACGCCGGCTACGGGGACCATCCCTCCGTCACCGTCGGTGACGCCCGCAACGCCGAGCTCACGAGCGCACTGCTCGCCCTCGGCTGGTCCCGGGGCTCCGGGACCCCCTTCGACCTGCTCCCGCTGGTCGTCCAGGGAGTCGACGACAAACCCCGCTGGTTCGACGTCCCCCCGGACGCCGTCCTGGAAGTGCCCATCGAGCACCCGGACGGGGCGGAGGGAGGCGACGGCTGGACGGACTGGGGCCTGCGCTGGCACGCCGTACCCGCCATCTCCAACATGTGCCTGGAGATCGGCGGCATCCACTACCCGGCCGCGCCTTTCAACGGCTGGTACATGGGCACCGAGATAGGCGCCCGCAACCTCGCCGACACGGACCGCTACAACCTGCTGCCGGCCGTCGCCCGCCGGATTGGTCTCGACACCGCCAGCGACCGCTCCCTCTGGAAGGACCGGGCGCTCGTCGAACTCAACCGGGCGGTGCTGCACTCCTTCGACCGGGCCGGGGTCACCATCGCCGACCACCACACCGAGTCCCGGCGCTTCCTGACCCACGTGGAGAAGGAGGAGCGCCGGGGGCGGGGCGTGGGCGCGGACTGGTCCTGGATCGTGCCGCCGATATCCGGTTCGGCAACTCCCGTCTTTCATCGCACTTTTGAGGACACGCCGAGCGCGACGGCGTACGTTCATCATCGGGGAGCACAGGAGCGGGCCCAGGGGCGCGACTTGGTCTAGACCTTCTGTTAGCGTCCTCCCGTACGGATCCGGAACGGCGGAGAGGGACTCCCGTGGGCGACGCGGACAGTGATGTGGGCAGTACGGACCGTGCGGCCCGCGGCGGCGGGCACCGGGCCTGGATCGGCTCGTTCACCTCGGGGGGCGGCCGCGGTGTCACCACCGCGGCCGTGGATCCGTCCACCGGGTCGCTGACCCCGCTGTCGGTGACCGATGCCGTCGCGGACCCCTCGTACCTGGCCCACGACCGGCGCACCGGCGTGCTCTACGCCGTGAGCGAGACCGACCGCGGTGCGGTGGGAGCCTTCCGGAGCACCGCCGACGGGCTGACCCCCCTCGGGACCGCCGTCGGGGTCGGCGGCGCAGGCCCGACCCACCTCAGCGTGGCCGGGCGCCGGCTGCTGACCGCGCACTACACCTCCGGCAGCGTCAGCAGCCTTCCGCTCGCCGAGGACGGCTCGATCGCCGGGCCCCCCGAGGTGCTCGCCCACCACGGTTCCGGCCCCGACGCGGGGCGGCAGAAGGGCCCGCACGCCCACCAGGTGGTGCCCGACCCCACCGGCCGCTGGGTGCTCAGCGTCGACCTGGGGACCGACTCGGTGCGGGTCTGCGCGTCCCACCCGGCGACCGGCGCCCTGCGCGTCCACGCCGAGACCGTGCTGCGAGCGGGGACGGGCCCCCGGCACCTCGCCTTCCACCCCTCCGGCGAGGTGGTCTACGTACTGCACGAGCTGGACCCGCAGCTGACCGTCTGCCGCTGGAACGCGGGGTCGGGCGCACTGGAACCGGTCTCGGAGGTTCCGGTGGCCCCCACGGGTGGCCCAGGGGCTCCGGAGGCCTGCCCCTCGGCGATCGTGGCCTCGCCCGACGGCCGTTTCGTATGGGCGGCCGTCCGCGGTGCCGACACCATCGCCACCTTCTCCCTCGCCGGCGGCGCCGAGAAGCCGCAGCTCACCGGGGCCGTGCCGTGCGGGGGCAACTGGCCGCGCGACCTCGCCGTCGACCCGTCGGGGCGCCGGCTCTACGCGGCCAACGAGCGTTCAGGGGATGTCACCTGGTTCGACGTCGACCAGCTGACCGGACAGCCGCGCCGGGCCGGATCGCTGGCCGTACCCGCCGCCACCTGCGTGGTCTTCGGCTGACACCCGCGCCGGGACGCCGGCACGGGAGCGGCATCCGCGCCCGCCCGTACGGACGAGAGCCCGCACCCCGGGAAATCGGGGCGCGGGCTCTCGTCCGTACGACATGAGCGGGAGCGGTCAGTGGGCGGCGGCGCCCAGGGTGATGCCGAGGGCCGCGGAGTACTGCGCGACGGCGAGCTTGCCGAGCGCGGGGTACGCCCCGAGCACCTCGGCGGCGCTGCACCCGGCCTCCTTGCAGGCGGTGTCGAGCAGCCCCTCGGCGGCCTCGGGGCCGATGAGGTACGGGGCCAGCGCCAGCTGGGCCGAGCCCTCGCGGCGGAGCTGGTCGGCGGTCGCGGCCACCGATCCCTCCTCGTCCAGCGCGGCGGCCATGACCGGCACCGCGAGGCGGGCGGCCAGCAGCATGCCGGTGATCCCGGCGGCCTTCACGGCCTCCTCGCCGCCGGTGGTGACGAGGATGATGCCGTCGGCGGCCGTGGTCACGCTGAAGAGCCTGGCCCGGTCGGCGCGGGCGAGCCCGGCCTCGGACAGCCGGACGTGCAGCCCCTCGGCGAGCAGCGGGTGCGGGCCGAGCGCGTCGGCCAGCTCGGCGGCGGCCGAGGAGTCCATCAGGGCCTGGCGCACGCGGCGCAGCAGGTCCCCGTCGGGGCCGGCCAGCAGGGGCACGACCACGGCGTCGGGGCCGGTCGGCGCGGGCGTCTCGTGCCCGGCGGCGCGGGCGAACTCCGCGCGCGCGGCGCGGTCCCGCGCGACAGCGGTCAGCACGCCCGACAGGGACGGGAACTCGGTGGCGTCGTCGCCGTCGAGGAATCCGACGCGCGCGTCCAGGCCGGGCAGCTCGGAGCGGCCGATGCTGAGGATCTCTTCCGCGAGCCCCCGCGAGGCGGCCGAAGGGGCACCGGGCACGGCGAGCACCAGCGCGGGTGCGCCCTCGGGCGCCACCGCGGGCTCGGGCCGGCGGTGCCGTCCGGTCTGGCGGGGTCGCGGCATTCGTACGGGCAGGCCATTTGCGGGCCCAGTGGGGGAGCTCATGGCGCCGCATGCTACTGGCTTATCGGATCCGGGTGTTCGGGCAGGGCCTTAACGGGCGGCATCTGTCCGTATTTATCCACGGAATGTCATACACGTTTCAACTGATCGGTCGGGCCTGCCCGGTCGCACGCTACCGGCCCGCCGCCGGCCGCCGGCCGCCGTCCTCAGCCCCTGGAGCGGCCCCTCAGGCCGAGACCGACCAGGACCGCGGCCGAGACCACGATCAGCGCGTCGATCGCCAGCACCGTGCGCACCCCGTCGAAGAGCGAGGCCCCCGTGGTGGCCAGGACCCCGAGCAGCGGGATCCCGATGGTGAGGCCGACCTGCTGGGTGGTGGTCACCAGGCCCGTCGCCAGGCCCTGCTCCTCGTCGGGCACGCCGCTCGTCACGGTCAGCCCGTACGAGATGATCGCACCGAGGTGGAACATGCTGGCCAGTGATACGGCGACGGTAGCGACCAGCGCGCCCGACCCGGAGCCCACGGCGAGCAGCGCGCCGGTCAACGCGCCCTGGCCGAAGAGCGATCCGACCAGGGTGCGGCGGGCACCGAACCGGCCGATCACCCTGGGGGCGTACGAGCCGGCGAGGACCGACGCGGCACCCTGGACGCCGAAGACCAGGCCGGTCCGGAAGGACGACAGGTGCAGCGTCTCCTGGAGGTAGAGGGTCAGTACGAAGACGACCGTCGACATCGTCGAGAAGGTCACCAGTCCGCCGATGTTGCCCCAGGCCACCGTGCGCCGCCGGAGCATCGGCAGGGACACCAGGGGCGCCGGGGACTTCGACTCCGCCACCACGAACGCGACGAGCAGGGCCAGACCCGCGGCGAGCGTGATCCGCACGTCCGCGCCGCCGAAGCCGCGCTGGGCCGCCGTGGACAGCGAGTAGATCAGCGCGAGGAGGCCTCCGGTGACGGTGACGGCGCCCGGTACGTCCAGGCGCGGCCGCTCGGGGGTGCGCGACTCGGGCAGCAGCCCGGGGGCCAGGACGAGCACGACCGCCGCGGCGAGCGCGAGGAGCCCCATCGTGGAACGCCAGCCCAGGGTGTCGGTCAGGACACCGCCGAGGAGCATGCCGACGGTGAAGCCGAGGGACAGCAGGGTCCCGGAGATGCCGAGCGCCTTGTCGCGCAGCGGACCTTCGGGGAACGTCGTCGTCAGCAGGGACATGCCGGTCGGCACGATGACCGCCGCGCCGAGGCCTTGCAGGGCGCGCCCCGCCAGGAAGGACGCGGGGTCCCAGGCGAGGGTGGCCAGCAGCGAGGCGGAGCCGAAGAGCGCGAGCCCGGTCAGGAACATCCTCTTGCGCCCGTACAGGTCGGCGACACGGCCGAAGAGGAGCAGGAAGCCGCCCGAGGGCAGCGCGAAGGCGGTGACCGCCCACTGGAGTGCGGACCGGCTCAGGCCCAGGTCCTCGCCGAGTACCGGCAGGGCCACGTTCAGTACGGAGAAGTCGAGCGCCACCATGAACTGGGCGGCGCAGAGCACGAAGAGGACCAGCTTGGCCCGGCCGGTGAGCCGGTCGTCCCCGGTGGCCGCCGGACGGGATCCGGTGACCGCGGTCTGTGTGTCGATCGTCATGATCCTCACCCTCGGTGCCCGGGAACGACCGTGGGGAGTGGGAACTTATCCTGTTGGTGGCACCACCAGGCAGCCGACAGGGGGAGTCCGTGGCCACAGCGATCGACCGGCACCGCCGTTCCGAACTGCGGGAGTTCCTGATGAGCAGGCGGGCCCGGGTGACTCCGGCGGAGGCCGGGCTGCCGGACGGCGGGGCGCGCCGCCGCACCCCGGGCCTGCGCCGGGAAGAGGTCGCCGTGCTCGCCGGGGTCGGGGCCTCCTGGTACCAATGGCTCGAGCAGGGCCGCGACATCACGGTGTCGCCGCAGGTCCTCGACGCGGTGGGCAGGGTGCTGAGACTGAGCAGCGCCGAACGCCGGCACCTGTACGTACTGGCGGGGCTCAACCCGCCCGCCCTCGACGTCGCGCCCGGGGACCGCGACATGTGCCAGGGCCTGACGCGGCTGATCGACGGCTGGATGCCGTTCCCCGCGCACATCATGGACGCCTACTGGAACACGGTGGTGTACAACGACGCGTCCGCGGTGGTGCTCGGCATGCGCCCGGAGATCGTGCAGAACTGTCTGATCGCCTTCTTCACCGACCCCGTCTACCGGGGCCGTTCCACGCGCTGGGAGGAGATCGCCGCCGATCTGGTCGCCCAGTACCGGGCGCAGTGCTCCGAACGGCCCGAGGACGAGGGGTTCCAGGCCGTGGTGGAGGAGGCCCGGGAACGCAGCCCGGAGTTCGCCGAGCTGTGGGACCGGCGAGACGTGCGGCCCGCCGGTCAGATCAAGAAGGAGATCGAGCACCCGCTCGTGGGCACGCTGTTCATGGAGGCGACGCAGCTGCGCGTTCCCGCGCGCCCCGATCTGCTGATCGTGATGCACAATCCGCTGCCGGACACGGGCACGGCGGAGAAGCTGGCCTGGCTGACGTCGCCGGAAGGGCGGCGGGGCTCCCTCTACCCGGTCGCGGGCTGAGAGGGCAGCCGCCAGTCCACCGGCTGTGCTCCCTGGCGGACCAGCAGGTCGTTCGTCCTGCTGAACGGCCGGGAGCCGAAGAACCCGTTGTCGGCGGACATGGGGGAGGGGTGCACCGACTCCACCGCCGGCAACTCGCCGAGCAGGGGCCGCAGATTGCGGGCCTCACGTCCCCACAGCACCGACACCAGCGGCTTCCCGCGCGCCGCGAGCGCGCGGATGGCCTGCTCGGTGACGGCCTCCCAGCCCTTGCCGCGATGGGCGTTGGGCTTGCGCGGGGCGGTGGTGAGCGAGCGGTTGAGCAGCAGGACGCCCTGTCGGGTCCACGGGGTCAGGTCCCCGTTGGCCGGGCGCCCCGTACCGAGATCGGCGTGCAGTTCACGGAAGACGTTGTCGAGGCTCGGCGGCCAGGGGCTGACCTCGGGCGCCACCGAGAAGGACAGGCCCATCGCGTGCCCCGGCGTGGGGTACGGGTCCTGCCCGACGATCAGCACCTTCACCTCGTCGAAGGGCTGCTGGAAGGCGCGCAGGACGTTCACCCCCGCCGGGACGTACGTTCTCCCCGACGCGATCTCGGCGCGCAGGAAATCGCCCATCGCGGCGATCTGCGCCGCAACCGGCTCCAGAGCGCGGGCCCAGCCCGGCTCGACGATCTCGTTCAACGGTCGTGCTGCCACGACGATCACTCTACTGGCCCAGTCGGCCGTCCACGCCCGCCTCCCACAAGTCGGCCCGGCCGCGCGGCACGGGCAGGAGGAGCGCGGTCCGCCGTTGTCGCTTCGATACGCGTTCGCAACACGTTCGCATGCTCCAACTTCCCCTCCCGGACGTCACATTCACCACCGACGACGCTTCGAGGGAGACGCATGAAGTTCCAAGAGGGCCGCGCCGTGCGCGGGACCCGGACCCTGCGCGGTGGCCGCCCGGCGCGCAGGAGGACGTACGGCCGGCTGATCGCCGCACTCGCCGCCGGCGGCGTGCTGCTGACCGGCTGCGGGAGCGGGGGCGGGGGTGGCGGCGGCGAGAAGGCCGCCGACCGGAGGGCGACGGGTGCCGGGTCCTGGCCCCGGCCCGCCGCCTCCTTCACCGCGGGGGCCGGTGCGGAGGGGGCCGGTGCGGAGGGGGAGAGCGACGGGCGGGCTGCCTCCCCGCCGCCCCCCGACTACCTCTCGACCTTCGCGCTCGACGTGGACACCGCCAGCTACGGGTACGCCCAGCGCACCCTCGCCGACGGCCACCTGCCCGACCCCGCCACCGTGCGCCCCGAGGAGTTCGTCAACAGCTTCCGGCAGGACTACCGGGAGCCCGGCGGGGACGGCTTCTCGGTCACCGTCGACGGAGCCCGCACCACCGACGCGGACTGGGCGCTGGTCCGGGTCGGACTCGCCACCCGCTCCTCGGACGGCGCGGCGGGCGCCGAGGGGGGAGTGGGGGGAGAGGGCCGGCGGCCGCCCGCGGCGCTCACCTTCGTGGTGGACGTCTCCGGGTCCATGGCCGAGCCCGGCCGCCTCGACCTCGTCCGCACCTCCCTGAACCTGATGACCGACCAGCTGCGCGGGGACGACTCGGTCGCCGTCGTCACCTTCAGCGGCACGGCCCGGACCCGGCTGCCGATGACTCGCCTCGAAGGCCACCGCGAGCAGATCCACGAGGTCGTCGACGCCCTGCGCACCGCTGATTCCACCAACGTGGAGGCGGGCGTCACCCGCGGGTACGACGTCGCGGTCAAGGCGCTCCGCCCGGACGCGACCAACCGCGTGGTCCTGCTCTCCGACGCCCTCGCCAACACCGGCGCCACCTCTGCCGACGCCGTCCTGAAGCGGATCTCCGAAGCCAGGACGGAGCACGGGATCACCCTGTTCGGCGTGGGGGTGGGCAGCGAGTACAACGACGCCTTCATGGAACAGCTCGCCGACCGGGGCGACGGGCACACCGCGTACGTCTCCGACGCGGAGGGTGCCCGCAAGGTGTTCTGCGACGACCTCCCGGCGCAGGTGCGGCTGAGGGCCCGGGACGCCAAGGCGCAGGTCTCCTTCGAGCCCCGGAACGTCGAGCGGTTCCGGCTGATCGGCTACGACGACCGCCGTGTCGCCGACGACGCGTTCCGGGACGACACCGTGGACGGCGGTGAGGTCGGGTCGGGCCACACCGTGACCGCCCTGTACGCGGTACGGCTGCGCCCCGGTGCCACCGGGCATCTGGCGACGGCGACGGTGCGCTGGCTGGACCCGGGCACCCGGGCGCCGCACGAGGAGTCCGGCCGGATGGAGGCGGCGGCGCTGTGGGGCGACGTGTGGACCCAGGCGCCCCCGCGCCTCCAGGTCACCGCGGTGGCGGCCTACTTCGCCTCCGCGCTGCGCGAACGGGACGGGGGCTGGGAACGGGTGCCGGGTGCGGTGCCGCTCGGCGGCCTCGCCGCGCACGCGGACCGGCTGGCGGGACGTACGGAGGACCCCGCCGTGCGCCGGCTGGCGCAGGCGGTGCGCCAGGCCGGCCGCCTCACCGGCTGACGCCGGGCCGCCCCGGACGCCGGCCCGGTCCGGGGCGGCCGGCGTCCGCGTGCTGTGACCGGCGGTACCTCCCGGTCACGGCACTAGCCGTCCAGGACGGCGGCCCGTACGCACAGGACGTCGGGGAGGTGTTCGGCCAGCAACTGCCAGCTGTCCCCGTCGTCGTGGCCGGCGTACAGCTCGCCGTTGCGGTTCCCGAAGTAGATTCCGGCCGGGTCCGCGTCGTCGGTGCAGAGCGCGTCCCGCAGTACCGTCCCGTAGTGGTCCCCGGTCGGCAGGCCCTGCGACAGCGGCTCCCAGGTCTCGCCCGCGTCCCTGGTCCGGAAGACGCGGCAGCGGTGTTCCGCCGGTACCCGGTCGGAGTCCGCGTTGAGCGGGAAGACGTAGGCGGTGTCCGGCCGGTGGGGATGGGCGGCCACCGCGAAGCCGAAGTCCGAGGGCAGCCCGGCGCCGATGTCGGTCCAGCGGGCGCCGGCGTCGTCGCTGCGGTAGACGCCCCAGTGGTTCTGCAGGTACAGCCGGTCCGTGTTCGCCGGATCCTGGGCGATCTTGTGCACGCACTGGCCGAATTCGGGATGCGGGTCCGGCAGGAACACGGCCGACACCCCGCTGTTGGACGGGGTCCAGCTGGCGCCGCCGTCCCTGGTCCGGAACACCCCGGCCGTGGAGACCGCCACCGTGACCAGGTCCGGGTCGCGCGGGTCGGTGATCACCGTGTGCAGGCCCTCGCCGCCGCCGCCCGGGACCCACTTGTCCCGGGTCGGGTGCTCCCACAGCGGGCGGACCAGTTCGAAGGACTCGCCGCGGTCGGCCGACCGGAACAGCGCGGCCGGCTCGGTGCCCGCGTAGACCACGCCGGGGGCCTCGGGGCCGGCCGGGTGCAGCTGCCAGACCCGTTCCAGGGAGGCTCCGGTGTCCTGGGGGAACTTCACGGCGGCCGCGGCCGGCTCCTGCCAGGTCGCGCCCAGGTCGTCGGAGGTGAAGACGGACGGACCCCAGTGCGAGCTGTCCCCGCCGACCAGGAGCCGGGGCGTGGGTCCGCGCCGGTCGATGGCGACCGCGGAGATCGCCTGGGCGTTGAAATGGGGCCCGGCGAACTCCCACGTACCGGCGGTGTCCCGGCGGCCGATGAACAGTCCTTTGCGGGTCCCCGCGAGCAGTAGCACGTCGGTCATGGCCGACACCTCCGGACGTCGTTGTCCCTTACGGCGGTTGTGGGGCCAGTCTGCACCCGGCCGCTGACAACGGCCCCGTGGCGCCGTCCCGACACGGCGGCCGCCCCTTGGTACGAGAACTCTCGTAGTACGAGGAGATCCATAGTATGATGACACTCGTACTAACCCCCGGACCCCCGGACCCGTGTCCGGCGACGACTGGAGAGCCCTCGTGAGCACTGCCGCCACCACCGTCCCCGCCGCCTTCACGGCCCTCTTCGCGCCCTACACGCTGCGTTCGGTGACCATCCCGAACCGCGCGTGGATGGCCCCGATGTGCCAGTACAGCGCCGAGCCCGACGGTCCGGCCGCAGGTGTCGCGAGCGAGTGGCACGTCGCGCACTACGCCGCCCGCGCGGTCGGCGGCGCCGGCCTGCTCCTGCAGGAGGCCACGGCGATCTCCCCCGAAGGCCGGATCTCCCCGTACGACCTCGGCATCTGGAACGACGCCCAGGTCGAGGCGCTCCGCCCGATCACGGCCTTCGTCAAGTCCCGGGGAGCCGTCCCCGGAATCCAGATCGCCCACGCCGGCCGCAAGGCCTCGGCCGAGAGCCCCTGGAAGGGCGGCCGGGCGATCGACCCGTCGGCACCGCACGGCTGGCTCCCCAGCGCCCCGAGCCCGCTGCCGTTCCACGAGGGCGACCCGGTGCCCCACGAGCTGACGGCCGCGGAGATCCACGAGATCACCGGCCAGTTCGCGGCCGCCGCCCGGCGCGCGCTGGCCGCCGGCTTCGAGGTCGTCGAGATCCACGGCGCCCACGGCTACCTGATCGGCCAGTTCCTCTCCCCGTACAGCAACGAGCGAACCGACGAGTACGGAGGCTCCTTCGAGAACCGCACCCGCTTCGCCCTCGAGGTCGTCGACGCCGTCCGCGCCGTGTGGCCCGAGGAGCTCCCGCTGTTCTTCCGGATCTCCGCCACCGACTGGCTCGAGGAGGCGGGCTGGACCGCCGACGAGACGGTCCGGCTGGCCGGGCTGCTCCACGAACACGGGGTGGACCTGCTCGACGTCTCCAGCGGCGCCAACTCCCCGCACGCCCGCATCCCGGTCGGCCCCGGCTACCAGGTCCCCTTCGCGGCCCGGGTCAAGGCGGAGACCAGCCTCCCGGTGGCCGCCGTGGGCCTGATCACCGAACCGGTGCAGGCCGAGAAGATCCTCGCCGACGGCGAGGCCGATGCGATCCTCCTCGGCCGCGAGCTGCTCCGCGACCCCTACTGGGTCCGGCGGGCCGCCGCGGAACTGGGCGCCGAGCTGCCCGCGCCCGACCAGTACTCCCGGGCCTGGTGAACGGGGGGCGGTCCGGGCCGTGTTCTCCGGGAGTCTCGTACGCTGTGCCGGAGGACGGGCCGCCGAACCGGGCGGCCGCAACCGGGCGGGGCGAGGGAGCGAACATGACGGACACGGCCGGCACCCGGACCCTTGCCCATCCCGAGCGCGCCGAGATCCGGCTGGAAGACGTCCTGCAGGCCCTCGCCGACCCGATGCGGCTGTGCGTCGTGCGTGAACTGGCCGCCTCGGAGGTGGAGCAGGCCTGCTCCTCCTTCGCGCTGCCCGTCACGAAGTCGACGACCACGCACCACTTCCGCGTCCTGCGCGAGAGCGGCGTCGTCCGCCAGTGCTACCAGGGCACGGCCAAGATGAACGAACTGCGGCGCGACGACCTGGAGGCGCTCTTCCCCGGGCTCCTCGACGGCATCCTCGCGGCCGCGGCAGCCGAGGAGTCCCGCCTCCGGGCCGAGGGGTAGCGTCCGGTTCCCGGCCGGGGCAGGTCCCCGGCCGCGGTCCCGGGCCGCGGCCGAGGCGACGCCCGGGGCCACGGCCTCGAGGATGCCGTCGAGGCCGAGGCGCGGGTCAGCCGGCCCGGTCCGCCGCGGCCAGCAGACCCTCCCAGTCCGGGATCTTGACGGAGCGCCGGCCCAGGGACCGGCCCAGCTCCGCCTCCGCCGTCTCGATGGCCAGCCACCCCGGCCATTCCACCGGGCGCAGCCCCGCCGCCCGCAGCGCCTCCAGGGGGTCCCGCTCCCGCTCGCGCCGGGCCAGCGTCCCCGCGTCCTGGAGCAGGGACGAGACCGTCTCCTTCGCGCACGGCCGGTTGGTGCCGATCACCCCGGTCGGGCCGCGCTTGATCCATCCGGCCACGTACTCGCCGACCGAGGCGCGCCCCGCCCGGACCACCCGGCCCCCCGCGTGCGGGACCGTGCCCTTGCGCTCGTCGAAGGGCAGGCCGGGCAGCGGGACGCCCTGGTAGCCCACCGAACGCAGCACCAGCTGCGCCGGAACGTCCTCGTAGGCGCCTGTTCCCGTGACCCCGCCCCGGCCGTCGGGGGCCGTCCGCTCGAACCGCATCCCGGTGACCCGGCCGCCCTCGCCGAGCACCTCCACCGGGCGCAGGAAGAACCGCAGCGCGATCCGCCGCTCCCCGCCGGCCGCCGGGCCGCCCGCCCAGCCCCGCAGCACCTCCACGTTGCGGCGGTTCACCGCGGGCAGCGCCGCGCCCGGGTCCGCGTACGCCGGGTCGACGGCCAGTTCCGCCGGGTCCGCCCGTACCTCCACCCCCGGGAGCGTGCCCAGTTCCCGTAGCTCCTTGGTGGTGAACTTGCCCTGCGAGGGCCCGCGCCGGGCCACCATCTGCACCTCGCGCACCGCGCTTTCGCCGAGTGCGCCGAGCGCCGGATGGGGCATGTCGGTGGGGGCCAGCTCCGGTACGCCACGGGCCAGGATCCGGGTCACGTCCACCGCGACGTTCCCCGCCCCGACCACGATCGCCGCGTCCACCCCCGGCAGACCGAAGGCCTCGGCGGCCGCGTCCGGATGCCCGCTGTACCAGGCCACGAAGGCCGTCGCCGAGTGCACGCCCACGAGGTCCTCCCCGGGGATGCCGAGCAGCCGGTCCCGGGCGGCGCCGACGCAGTAGACCACCGCGTGGTACAGCTCCAGCAACCGGGCGGTGGACAGTCCGGGGCCCCCGACCTCGACGTTCCCGAGGAAGCGGATCCGCTCGTCCTCCAGCACGGTCCGCAGGCTGCCCTGCAGCGATTTGATCTTCTCGTGGTCGGGAGCCACCCCGTACCGCACGAGTCCGTAGGGAGCCGGCAGCCGGTCGAGCACGTCGACCCGTACGCCGGGGACCTCACGCTGCTGGACGAGTGTCTGTGCGGCGTAGACCCCGCTGGGGCCCGAACCGACGACGGCGATACGAAGCACGGTGGAGCTCCTCACGCAGGTGCTCCCAGCATGACACCGGGCCCCGGGGACCGGCAGTCCCCGTGCGCATCCGGCGGAGGTCGGGGGCGCCGGGAGGGGCCGGAGGAGGCCAGAGGGTCCCGGGCGACCCAGGAGCCCAGGAGCCCAGGAGCCCAGGAGCCCAGGAGGGGTCAGGAAGGGTCGGAGGTCCGGTGCGGTCCAGCGGGGTCAGCGGGGTCCGGGTCCGACGGGGTCTGACGGCGTGAGGGAAACGATCCGCCGGGCGGTCCGCCCTCCGGCGGGAACCCGAGCTCCCAGTCCAGCCCGTACCGCTGGAACAGCTCCGCCCGCAGCCGCGACGCCGGCATCGGCGCACCCGGCAGCAGCACCGCGATCACGGCGCCCATCAGCAGCGCCCGCAGCAGCGGGTAGTCGGTGTCCACCTCCGCCGAGCCGTACCGTTCCACGGTGCCCCGCAGCAGCTCCGCGAGCCGCTGCTGCTCGGCGCACTGGACGAAGCCGTCCGCCTGGAGGATGCCCGCCATGTGGGTCCGCATCAGCCGCGGCTGGTCCCGGGCCAGCCCGAGGACGGCGTCGATGGCGCGCGCGAGCCGCTCGCGGCCGTCCTCGGTGCGGGGCTCCCGCTCCAGTGACGCCTCCAGCGTGAGGTGCATCAGCCGGTGCACGGCGGACTGCAACAACTGGCGTTTGCCCGGAAAGTAGTACGAGACCAGGCCCCGGGCGGTACCCGCCCGATCGGCGATGTCCCCGAGCTTGGTGTCCTCGTAGCCCCGGTCGGCCACCAGCTCGACCGTGGCCTGCAACAACCGTTCCCGGGAACGTCTCCGCAATTCTTCATTGACCGATGCGCTGCGCGGGGACATGCTTGCTCCTGCGTTGACTGGCTCTGAGCCAATATACTCAGCGCGTGGGAAAGTCTGCTCTGGGCGACGCGGGGGATCGCCCAGAGCAGGCCCCGTTTGTACCACCAGCCCCACCAGGCGCTGTGAGCACGGCGAGGGCCACCAGGACGACGCCCAGCAGCCAGCCCGCCAGGACGTCCGAGAGCCAGTGGACGCCGAGGTAGACCCGGGTGAAGCCGACCCCGAGGACCGTCACCGCGGCGAGCGCCGCGGCCGTCCACGCGAACCTGCGGGGGGCACCGCGCGGAACCAGCCACAGCAGCAGACCGCAGACCACCGTCGCCGTCAGGGCGTGGCCGGACGGGTAGGCGGAGTAGTGCGCCGTAGCGATCGGATCCGGCCACACCGGACGCTCCCGGCCCACCAGTGCCTTGAGCCCCTGCTGGATCGCGGCGGCGCCCAGGATCACCAGCGCGATCCGCAGCGCACACCGACCCCGGCCCCGCCTCCACAGCCATAGACAGGCCACCGCGGCCAGGGCCCGCATGGTCCAGGGGTCCCAGAACCAGTCGCTGAGCACCCGCGCCACGTGGGTGAGCCCGGGGTGGGTGACGGCGTGGGCGTGCAGATCCCGCGCCACCCGGCCGTCGAAGGACATCAACGGCCCCCAGCGGGCCACCACCAGGGCCGTCAGGACGGCGAGGGCCACCGCTGCGCCCAGTGCGGCTGTGCGCAGCGCGCGGCCGGTCCGGTTCCACGGCCGCAGCTGATCACTCCGCATGCGTAGATCCTCGCACCGGCCGGCGGCGTCGCGGGCCAGGCGCCACGTGGACGGCCGGTGCCCGGTCCGGCGGCCGGTGCGGCGCGGTCACGGCATCCGGCCGGTCACGGAGTCGGCCGGTCACGGCATCAGGCGGGCACAGCGTCAGACCGGACGCGGCACGAGGCCGGGCACAGCGTCAGACCGGACGACTCAGGCGAGCGCGCTCAGCCCGGGGCCGAAGGCCACCAGCAGCGGGACCGCCGGCGCCAGCGTCGCCAGTGCCGTCAGCCGCATCCGGCGGCCCGCCGTCAGCCGGGGAGCGGCCGACAGCAGGCGCCGTACCCGCTGAGGGACGTGGGCCTCCGGATCGGTGTACTGGCCGAAGACCCCGCGGTCCTCGTTCAAGCCGATCAGGGCCAGGGCGATCGTGAGGCGGCCGTACCGCCGCGAGGCCGCGTCGTCGGCGGCCAGCTCCACCAGCCGGTGCATCTCCGTCTCGAACGCGGCGAAGACGGGGACCTGCGGGAACCCGTTGGACAGGGCCCGTGAGCAGTGCAGGAGCCAGTCGTGCCGGGCCGCCGCGTGGCTCTCCTCGTGCGCCAGCACCGCGTCCAGCTGGCTCCCCTTGAGCCGGTCCAGCGCCGCCGTCGTGACCACCAGCTGCGGGGTCGGTCCGGGCAGCCACCAGCTGTCCGGGCGCTGCCCTTCCAGTACGACGAGCCGTGCCCCGGTGGCTTCCTCGCCGGGCAGCAGCGGGGCGCGGAGCAGCAGTTCGGCGTCCTGTGCGCGCCGCCGGGCGCGGGCCCGCAGGACCTCCCGGGCCAGCATCGCGCCGGTCCACAGCCCGCCGCCCGCCAGCGCGAGGGCGGTGCCGGTGGCCCAGGCGCCGCCCGCCGCGCCGAGCGCGTAGGCGTCGACCACCCGGTGCGGTGCGACGGCGAACAGCCGTCCCCGGACCTCCTGCCAGGCGCCGGCCGCGCTCAGCAGCATCGACAGCGCGAAGCACAGCAGCACCGCGCCCACCACGCATTGCCACGCCCACAGGGCCACGACGGGTTCGCGCTCGGTCCATTGGGCACGGCCCAGCAGGCGGGGTGCGAGCATCGCGGTCAGGGCGCCGAGCAGCAGGAGAACGGCGGGGACCATCATGGCCCCAGCCTATGAGCGGGGGACTACCTGCGGGTACGGTCCGGGTGAAGGGTGATGGAGCACACGTTCGCGCCGTGCGCGCGGGAATCACATCATCAGCAGCATCGCCAACATCCCCATGGCCATGGTCAGTCGGCAGGCCTTGATCACCTCCGCGGGGCCGGCCGCCGCGGCCGGGTGCGCGGAGGCCCCGCCTTCCCCCACGGCGGCCAGTCGGGCGCCGCCCAGCACCACGTACCCGGCGTAGTAGACGAGCAGCAGCCCGGTCAGCAGCGGCAGCCCGGCGCCCTGGGCGTGGTCGTGCCCCTGGCCCGCGGCGGCCCCGCTCCCGGCCGCCAGCGCCATGTACACCATGGTCAGCGAGCCGATCAGATGGTGCGCGTGGTGCAGGCCGCCGCGCAGCAGCCAGGCCGCGTGCAGGGCCGCGCCGCAGAAGACGGCGCCGAGCAGCGGCGTCTGCCAGCCGCCGCCCGTGCCCAGCGGCACCGCCATCAGGGCCATGCCCAAGCCCATCACCGCGTCCCCGGCGGCCGCCGGACCCCCGTCGGATCTGCCGGACCGCCACAGGCAGTACGCGCCGCTCACCGCGCAGAGCAGGACGAGGAGCCAGCCGGACACGGCGGAGGAGGGGGAGAGGGGCATGGCGGGACCGTGCACGGCGGAACCTCCCGGTTCGTCGGCTTCACCGGAAGAGATGCCCCCGTCGCACGGCCCGCACGCCGCCCGGAGATAGTCTCTGTGTGCCGTGCACGGCCTGCGTGGACGGCCCCGCACGCACCCCGTACGTCATCCCGGACCTCATTCCGGACGTGCCGTCCCGCAGAACGGAGCCCCCGATGCCGAGCGCCGACTCCCAGGCCTTGACCTTCCGCAGTGCCGTGGAGGCGGACATCCCGGCGCTCGTGGAGCTGGTCGAGTCGGCCTACCGCGGGGAGTCGAGCCGCGCCGGCTGGACCACCGAGGCGGACGTGCTGGACGGGCAGCGCACGGACGCGCGGGGCGTCGCCGGGATCGTCGCGCACCCCGACGGCATGCTCCTCGTCGTGGAGCGCGCGGGCGAGCTCGTCTCCTGCTGCCACCTCGAACACCGCGGGGACCACGTCTACTTCGGGATGTTCGCGGTCCGCCCCGGCCTGCAGGGCGGAGGCCTCGGCAAGGAGGTCATGGCCGAGGCGGAGCGCCGCGCACGCGAGCAGTGGGGTGCCAAGGAGATGCGGATGACGGTGATAAGCGTGCGGGAGGAGCTCATCGCCTACTACGTGCGCCGTGGCTACGAGCGCACAGGCGAGATGAGCCCCTTCCCGTACGGGGACGAGCGCTTCGGCGTCCCGCTCCGCCCCGACCTGGCCTTCGAGCTGCTGGTCAAGACGCTGTAGCCGGGGCGCCGGCGGCAACGGGCGGCTCAGGCGGTGAAGCGGCCCGTGGAGCGGATCTCCGGAAAGTCGGTGACCACGCCGTCGAGGCCGAGGGCGCGCGCGAGACGCAGCCGCTCGAGGGAGTTGACCGTCCAGCCGATCACCCGCAGCCCGGCTTCGTGGATCCACTCCACCGTGTCCAGGTCGAGCCGCGAGATGTCCAGGGCGAGCGTTTCGGCGCGCACGGCGAGCGCCCGGTCGACGAGGTTCCTCCGGGCCGCCTCGGGCCGGTCCGCGTAGAGCACGGTGCGCAGGCCCGGCACCAGCCGCACCATCTCGTCGAGCACCTCGTCGTGGAACGAGGCCACCTCCACGCGGCCGGTCAGATCGCGGCCCCGCAGCAGCTCGGCGAGCACGGCGGCGACACCCACGTCCCGGACCTGGACCTGGAGCGGTGTCCTGACCGCGTCCAGGGCCTCCTCCAGGACGGGTACCCGCTGGCCGTCCCCGGCGTCCAGCTCGCGCAGTTCGGCCAGGGTCAGGTCGGCGACGGCTCCCGAGCCGTCGGTGGTCCGGTCCACCTCGGCGTCGTGCAGGACGACGAGGGCGTTGTCCTTGCTGAGTCGCAGGTCCAGGGCGATGACGTCCATGCCGGAACGTTCCGCTCGCGCGAACGACCGCAGGGTGTTCTCCGGTTCGACACCCATGACCCCGCGGTGACCGATGGTGAGGAAAGTCAAGGTTCTCTCGCTTCCGTCGACGGCGGCTCCCGCGCGGTCGCGGTGTCCCGACCGGCCGCGCGCGGTGAGGACGCATGCTAGTGCGCCGCGCGGGCGATGAGACCGCCCGTGCAGGGGCCCCGCAGCCCCCTCGGGCCGCTTCCGGCCGGGCCTGTGGGGGCTGCGGAGCCCCGGGCGGGGTTCGCGGTGTCACCCGGGCGTGGGCGCGTCCTCGCCGCCTTGACGTCCCTGGCCGTCGCCGGCCGCGGCCGGTGGTCCGCCGAGCTCCGCCAGGTCCTCCAAGAGCGCCCGGGTCAGCTCCAGTTCGGCCAGATGCTGCCGCTCGCTCCAGCGCAGGGCCAGGGTCGGGAAGGCCCAGTCCGCCACCTCCGCCGCCTGCGCCACGGCCTCCCGTACGTCGGCCAGCTCCCGCGTGGTGCGCTCCATGTGCGCGGTCACCATCGCGTGCAGCCGCTCGGGCTCGGCCAGGTGACCGAGCCAGATCCGCAGCAGCAGACCGTGCTTGAGCACCGGGGGGCCCGCCTCGGCGGTGTCGCCGGCCCAGCCGGCCAGTGCTTCGCGCCCGGCGGGAGTGATGCCGTAGAGGCGCTTGGCCCGCACCTCCTCGGGTCCCGAACGCTCGGAAGCCACGTGGCCGAGCTCCTCCAGGCGGCGCAGTTCGGCGTAGATCTGGCTGATGGCGGGCGACCAGTAGAAGAAGCGGAGGGAGGAGTCCGCCCACTTCTTCAGTTCGTATCCGGTGCGCTCGCCGGGGAAGGACAGCAGGCCGAGCACCGCCCACGCGGTGGGCGGAAGCTCTTGCTTCTTCGGCTTCTGACTACTAGTCATATTCCTAGTAGAAATAAGGCCGGGTACGGGACGCAACCCTGGAGGCATCGTGAAATTCTCCGTGATCTTCGAAGCTCAGCTCGCCGACCCGACCGTGGAACGGGAGCACCAGGTCATCCACGACTGCGTCGAGCAGGCGGTCCTCGCCGAGCGGATGGGGTTCGACCGGATCTGGGCCGTGGAGCACCACTCGCTGAAGTGGTACGCCCACATGGAAGAACAACCCCAAAAACGGGCCCGACCTGCTCTCGAACCCCACTGCCACTACCCAGTGGGAAACAACTGGGAGTCGATCTTGACGGCGCCTTCCCATCGGCTCTGCTGAAGGCCGATCCAACGGGCTTGCAGCGTCTCCATGATGCGCCTCTCCATCAGCGGTGTCACGTTGCTGTACACGCCCTCGACGCCTGGCAGCTCGTGCCCCTGACGGGCCTCTACCGCCACGCGCGAGTGACCGTCCTCGTCGTTCCACTCCTTGTGTCCGTGACGCAACAGGTAAAGCCGCTTGCCCGCGTAGGAAGGCACGGCGGGCAGGGCGGGGCGAGGCTTTGCCACCCGCGGCCCGTCATGCGCCTCTGCCCCGTCTGCTGCCGGTCGCCAATATCGGTAGTCGAAGTTGACCGAGCCCATGCTCCCGCCTTCAAGTGCAGGGAACACCCAGTCGCTCTCATGTGAAGCCAGCAACCGAGCCAGCATGGATGCCAGAAAGTCAGGGATCACCAGCGTCCGGTATGACTGGTACTTCGGGGGCAGCAAAGTGAGCTTCGAGTTCACGTACTGGACTTGATGCTCCACCCGGATGGCAGGCATGGAGTTGTCGGCGCCGTAGCGTTCGGCGGACTCTTCGCGCTGCTCCCGGTCGGGATCCGAGGCCGGCCAGGCAGGCCAGCAGTACTCGCGACGGAGTCCGTAGAGCTCCGCAGGGCGCATTCCGGTCATGGCCATCGTCCAGATCAGAGAAGATCCGGACGGTCCTAGGTGGCACTCAGTGTTCCTGGCGAGCTGGTCGACGGCCTCGATGGCCATCGGCCGCTTCTTCTCCTTGACCCGCCGCTCGTACTTCCCTCGCCGCGACTTACGCTCGACCGGGGAGGCCTTCCTGAGTTCAGCCTTGACTGCGTCGTCCATGACCATGCTGAAAACCATGATCACATTGTCCGCGCTCCGTTCCTTCAGGACTGAACGGACCTTTTTGCTGAAGGCGCGGAACATCATCACGTCGATTTCCGCGACGGATTTCCTTTTGAAGAACGGGCGAATGTGGTTCTCGATCAGCGACTTGTATGAGACGAGAGTCAGGTGGTCTACCGAGATGGAGTCGATCCAGGTGTCCAGCCACTGAGTCATCGGCGTTGAGCCGTCGCGATTCGTGACATTGATGCCGTGGCGGATCTCGTAGAGCTTGTCCTGGCCATGCTGAAGCGCCGTGTCCTCGTCGGTGAATCCGCCTTTGGACTCGTAGCGCTTGCGCCCGTTCTCGTGGTACTCGCCTGTCCACCACTTCACACGGCATGTTCCGCCGCGCCACTCGACGTAGACATGGGGGGTGTTGGCCATGGCTCACCAACTCTCTCAGGGTTCGGGGGCCGGCGACCCTGGGCCGCCGGCATCCCGTCAGGACGTCAGATTGTGTGCCGAGCCGACCTGACAGCCGCGGCACTCAGTGCAGTCCGTTCCCTGTGTACCCATCATCTCGAGGATCCGACGGCGCTTAGCCGGATCTTCGAGGGAGGTGGGCGGCAGTACGCACACCAGCTCTCCAGCGACCTCTATCGCCTGCCCGTCAAATGACGGGCCGAGGTCGAGAGTGATGACCTTGCTCATAGGTCCTCCCCGTGCTTTGGAGAACCTCCCCGGGCTTTCGCGTAAGCCTTCCACAGTGAACGCTGTGATGTCAGAGGGTAGTTAAAGATTCACAGGTTACGAACTGGTCACGCCCAAAGGGTTGTACGTGACGCACGGCCAATTATGAAGCTTTCGGCAGGATGCCCCGCCTGCGCAGTTCGTTCATGACCTCTTCGTTCAGCTCGCGAATCTCGCGCACCGTCAGGTTGGACGTGGTTGCGATGGCGGCGCTCTGCACGGCTTCGCGGAACTCGCCCTCGAGCCACTCCGTCGGGACTCTCGAGATCGAAGTGTCGTCGGCGGCCGGCCCGGACAGCACCTCGACTGGGCTTTCGCCCGCAGTGATGCTCTCAGAGCTGCCGGCCGCCCAGCGCAGGATGGACTCCATCTTCGCGTAGGTGCCGTCGCGGACGGGTTTGCCGTCCTCCACGCGCTGCCACGTGTCTTTGGAGATGCCGGCGGCAGCCGCGGCGGCCAGCCGCGAGGGGTACAGCTCGAGTCGGCGGGCCTTGACGGCTTTCGCCAGGCGGTCCAGATCACGCGTCATGGGGCCATCTTCGCAGGACCGGCTAGGGCCAGCTAGGTCCACCGGCTAGAACGGCCGAAATGTTAACGCGAAAAGCCCAGGTCAGGCTACCTCGAGCTTGCTCACGGCCTATCTAGCCCTAACTCACGCCTAACTAGAGCTAGACAGCAAGGCTAGCTAGGTCTAGCTTTGAGGCATGCACCAACCCCCAACCTTCGAGGTTGACGGGACGGCAATCCGCAAGGCCCGCATGCGTGGCGGACACGAGATTTCCGAGCTGGCGAAGGCGGCGGGGATAAGCCGCCGCTACCTCTGCCACCTGGAGAACGGAACCCGCAGACGCATGAGGCCGAGCAGGTACGCCGCACTCCGCGCGGCCTTGAACTCGACCGACGACCGGCTCCTTGCGGCACCGAGGACCACAACACCTGAGGAGTGACATGCCGAGCGACAAGTACCTCCGGTACGGCCTGGCGGTACCGCCCGATGACCCCAACCAGGAGTACATGACGGTCCAGGAGACCGCGTACACCCTCAAGTGCAGCGTCGACACCATCCGTCGCCTGCTCAAGGAACTGGGACTGCACAGTCGGCCGGGCCGCCGCATCATCACCGACAAGGCCGACCGGCAGGCGCTGCACCGGGCGCGCCACGCGGGCCGCAAGACGACTCGCCGTAAGCCGCTCGCCTCTGCCGCTTAGCGGCTATGCGGCCCCGACCGCCGGTTTCTTCCCGGTCCCCGGCCGGCCAGGGCCTATCGATCCGCCCCTCACCTGCACCTACATGCAAGGAGAAGAGGACCCGTGTCTGACATCATCGCCGGTGATCCGGCCCCCACCAACCCCGCGAGCTCGCTGGACGACCTGCTGGCTGTCTTCGAAGTTGCCGGTCTCTCGCCGAACGCGGCGCACGTCGTCGCCCGAGGCTTCCTGTCCCGCCACCGCGTCGAGGTGCTGGCCGAGGCCGTCAAGGCTGCCAACGCCGAGTACGAAGAGCAGGACGCGATTGCGGAGCGCAGCCCCTACAACGAGGGCGTGTCCGACGCCGTGTCGGCCCTGTACCGCCTCATCGGCGGCGGTGAGTCCCGTGGCTGACCTCCTCCCGCTCGACACGTCGTCCCCGGCCGTCGCCGAAATGCCCCGCCCGTCGGACGGCCGGTACACGCCGTCCGTGGAGGAGCTGGTCCGCCAGGCTGCCGCCGCCCAGCACTTGGCTGAGGTCGCCGCCAAGGCCAAGAAGGCTCCCGGTGACTACGTGGCACACGGCCTCGACCTCGAGTGGCACCACCAGCTCGACGACCCGGCCGTCCCGTACAGCCCGTACCTCACCGTCGGAGGCCAGTCGTGAACAAGTCCCCGGCTGTGATCCTCGCCGACGCGGTGGAGATCCTGCGCCGCAACGGCCACTTCAAGGGCGGCTATCACTCTCCCGAGGGTCACACTCCCGAGAACGAGCGTCCCGTCTGCGCCCTGGGCGCGATCCTGATCGCTGCCGAGGGTGAGCCCATCCCCGAAATGCCTGGCGTATTCGGTGTCGACGCGTATGAGGCAGCGAAGACCCTCGCCCGGGCAATCACCTCCAGCGTGGTCGACGACGACCCGATCGAGCGGATCGCGGACTGGAACGACAACGCGGACCGGACCCCCGGCGAGGTCATGCAGGCCATGGCCCGCGCGGCTGAGGAGTGGGCGGCATGACCGCCCCGATGCCGCAGCTCGCGGATCAGGAGACGGTCGCGCTGATCACCGTCGAGGACGAGTTCGCCCGCAGGGCTGCCGGCTTCAAGCCGTGGACGATCGCCGAGTACCTGGACGCGATCGAGGCCGTGCACATCCGCTTCAACCGGCTCCGTCACTTCCAGCAGAAGGCGGTGGCGTGATGACCCTCCGCCGTGCCCGTTGGCTGACCGGCCTCGCCGCCGCCGCCTCGCTCCTGCTCCTCGCCCTCGGGCGCCACATCCAGACTTGGGAGACCCGATGAGCCGCAGCTTCAAGTACACCTGCCCCAACGGTTCGGTCATCACAGGCGACGCCCTGACTGACGCCTACGACGGCCCCGTGATCTGGCTCCAAGCCGACGGACACATTCCGCTCAACCGTCTGGAGGAGTTCATCGAGGCCCTGCGTGTCATCAAGGCAGGTATCTCCGATGGACGCTGACCCCCGCCTGACCGCTACGTGGCGCGTCGTGGAGTGCAACGACGGGTTCCGCGAAAACTGCCCCTGCATGATCGTGACCGGCATGGGCGACGACATTCAGTACGTGGCCGACACCGCGATCCCCGAGGTCGCCGCCCGCATCGTCGCCGACCACAACGAGGTCATCGCCCTCCGCGAGCAGCTGACCCGGATGGGCCTGGCCTGGACGTCCGCCCGCGAGAGGGCCGCCGCCTACGGCGAGGGCATCCTCCGCGTGGTCGCGGACCGCGAGCTGTGGCAGGGCTGGACGAGGACAGCCGAGGCGGAGGTGGTCCGCCTCCAGTCGCTGCTCGCCGAGCGGGACGAGCAGATCGCCGGACTCCTCGCCGACGAGGTCGACCTCAGTGACGACCAGGCGGGAGTCCCCGCATGAGTCGCCTCCTCGTCGAAATCGACGGCCAGACCGTGCCGCTCACCGACTGCTTCTGGGTCCGCGTCGACAAGAGCGGCTGCGCTTACGGCTCGATGGTCGGCCACGCGGCAGCCACCCCGGAGCAGGCCCACCGAGAGTTCGCTCCCCGAGCCCGGGACCGCGATCGCGATGTCCGCCAGGGCTACACGATCCGGCTCCTCACCCGCGAGCAGTGGCGGCAGCAAGCGCAGCCCTGCTTCCTCGGCCAGTGCGTGCACCGGAAGGCGGCAGCCTGATGAGCCACCCCGTCATAGACCGGGTCCGCCAGCGCACTCGCGGCAACGGCCGGCACCGTGCCGCCGACGAGGTCTTGCGGTTGCGTGCCCAGAAGGACGTGCTGCTGCTCCTCATCTACTGGCTGCTCGTCCAGCTTGCCCAGGCTGCCGTGAAGGCCAGCCGCTGCTATGTAGCTGAGGAGCAGGCGGTCGAGGCCACGCGGCGGGTCAAGGAGCTGGAAGCCGAAGTGACCGCACTGACGTCCGCGCTTGCCAACGCCCTATCCGTCTCCGACCTCAGTCAGCACCCGGCGGTCACGGAAACGCAGCCCCTCCCGGTCGTCGTCCTGCCGCTGCACCTCTCGCCGCTCGCCAGCCCGAGCCTCTGATCCCGTCCGCCGCCGGATGACCAACGGCCGACGGCGGACGACCCAACCACAGCCCCGGACGGGCGACCAACGCCCGCCCGCGGCCGACGACACCCTGAATTCGAAAGCGAGTGCCATGAGCACCGAACTCACCACGGCAGGCGGCAGCCTCGCCATCCGCCCCGAACAGACCGTCTGGACCGCCGAACAGGCGGCCGTCCTGCGGCAGTCCGGCATCAGCGAAGAGGCCACCAACGCTGAACTCGCCGGCTTCCTCCACCTCTGCCAGCGCACAGGCCTCGACCCGTTCTCCCGCCAGATCTACCTGATCGGCCGCAAGGACCGGCGCGCCGGCCGCACCGTCTTCACCCCTCAGACCGGCATCGACGGCTACCGCGTCATCGCTCAGCGGGTGACCGCACAGATGGGCGGCAGCTACGGCTACGAGGACACCCTGTGGTGCGACAAGTCCGGCAACTGGCGGGACGTCTGGCTCGACGACGCGCCTCCGGCAGCCGTGAAGGTGACCGTGATCCGCAACGGAGCCAGGTTCTCCGCCGTAGCCCGGTTCTCCGAGTACGTGCAGGCGAAGATGCCCGCCGGACAGATCGCCAAGTGCGGTGAGGCGTTGGCCTTGCGGAAGGCGTTCCCTCACGACCTGGCCGGCGTGTACACGGCTGAGGAGATGGCACAGGCCGACAACCCGACGCCGGAACGTCACCTGCGGACCGTCCAGCCGGGCGAGGCCGATCCGTGGGCGACCCCGACGCCTCAGGGCAACGTGGCAGTCCACGGGCGATCACAGCCTGCGCAGGACTTCACCGACACCGCTGCCGCGGCCACCGACCGAGCCGCTGTACAGGAGATCTACCGAGAGGCGGCTGCCGCCGGACTTCTCGGAGAGACGGTTAAGACCGTCGACCGCGAACTGCTGGAGCTCGGCGCCTACCTGATCGCCCGCGGCAAGGAGCTTGCCGCTCCGGCCCAGGAGACCAGCACGGACGCCGTCATCGAAGCCGAGATCGTGGACGACCCCGTCAGTGCGGCCGAGCAGCAGCTTCGGGCCACCGCCTCCAAGGTCGGACTCGACACCCTCGACGCCGACTTCGAGCAGTCCTACGGCCTCCCCATCGCCCAGGCCGGCGTACAGCAGCTCACCGAGATGACGCAGCTCCTCGGCGGTGCAGCCGCATGAGCGACCTCGCCGAACTCGCCCAGCTCGCATCCGAGGAGTCCTACCTCAAGGCCCTCCTCGACACCGTCAGCGATCGCCTGAAGGGGGTCCGGGCCGACATGCAGGTGGCGCTGGACGCGTCGCCCAGCATCAAGCAGGTCGCCGCCACCCTTCCCGACGGCACCGAGGTAGCGAAGATCTGCCTTACGGACCCCAAGCCCGAAGCCGTCGTCACCGATTCGGACGCATTCCTCGCCTGGGTTCGGGAGGCAGCGCCCAGCGAAGTCGTTCGTCGCGTCGAGGTCATCACCGAGGTCCGCCCCGCGTACCGAGCGGCTGTGCTGGCGCAGATGACGGCGGTCGGCCGGCCGGAGATCTGCGACAAGGAGACCGGCGTCATCGACGCAGTCCCCGGAGTCGAGGTCAAGGCGACCCGAGCCCGCGGCCACTCCGTGCGGTTCGCCAAGGCCGGCAAAGAAGCGATCACCGCGGCCTGGCAGGCCGGGCATCTGACCGCGGTCGTGTTGCCGGAACTGCCCGAAGAGTCCGAGCCGATCCGCTGCTCCCGCTGCCAGGGCGAGGACGGCCCGTTCACCGGCACCGGTCCCGACGCCCTCTGCGACGCCTGCGCCCGGCCCGTTCCGTAGCGGCAACGGGGCCGCTGCCGCCGAAATCGGCAGCGGCCCCACCCCCAGAGTCCCACAGCGAGGAGCAGTCATGACTCCCATCCAGCCCGCCCTCGACGGCACCATCCCCACCCCCAAGACCACCGCCGCGGCCCGCCGAGCTGAGGACTACGACACCTGGCTCGCCGAAGTCTGGCCCGTCTACGCCGCCATCGCAGCCACGGACCGCACCTGGACGTTCGCTGAGATAGCCGACGAGCACCGCCTTCCCGAACCACCCGACAGTCACATGTGGGGGCGTCTGGCGACACGGCTGAAGGAGGACGGCTACACGCGGACCGCCGGATGGACGACCTCCCCGCGGCCGTCGGTCCACCACTCAGGGGTGAGGACGTGGCGAGGTACCGCAGCCGCACGGCGGGAGCAAGCGGCATGAGCGCCTGGGCGACCGTCGGCAGCTGCCTCGCCGGCGCCGTGAGCCTCCTCCTCGCCGCCACCTACGGCTGGGACGCCTGGCACAAGCCCCGCACCACCCGCCGCTTCCAGGCCAGCGCCCGAGCCGCCGTCCGCCACACCGAAGCCGACGTCGCCGAAGACGCAGCCGGCCGCCGCAAGCAGCGCGAAGTCGCCCTCCTCGAAGCCTGGCTCCGAACCCCGTGCCACCCCCGCAACACCATCCCCACCCAGACCCGCCGGACGGAGGAAGACCAGTGATCCGCTTTGACTGGATGAGCAAAGCGCTCTGCGCGCGAATGGACCCCGACGCGTGGTTCAACGAAGACGACGCCGCCGAAGCCAAAATCGCATGCGGCTGGTGCCCCGTCCGCGACCTCTGCAAAGAGTTCGCCGACACCCACGAAGGAACCGTCAGCCGCAAGTACCGCCACGGCGTATGGGCCGGTCAGGGCACCTCGGAACGGGAAGCGCACGACGCCGACCGGACCCCCGAACGCACTCGAAGGGCGGCAGCACTCCGCGATCAGATCCTCGCGCTCCCCGACCTCGAGGCGCACGTCATCGCCGAACGGTTCCACTGCACCAAAGACCACGTCTGGCGTGTCCGCCGCATCGCCGCCCAGCAGCGGGACATGGGGGTGGCGGCATGACCACGCAGCCGTGGGAAGACCTGGCCGTCTGCCGAAACGTCGGCATCGAGATCTTCCACCCGCAGGGCCGCGGCGCCGAACTCGCCGCGGCCGAAGAAGCCGCCAAGGGCATTTGCATCCGCCTGTGCCCGGTCCGCGAGGAATGCCTGCGCCTGGCCCTCGAACGCGAAGGTCACGCCGATCGGTACAACCGCGGCGGGATCTGGGGCGGACTCACACCCCAGGAACGCGCGGCACTTCGCACCGCGGCCTAGCCGACCACCACCCGCACCAGCCAGAGAGAAGACCACACCATGGCACGTGGCCACGGCCGAATCCTCACCAGCATCTGGGAGGACGGTGATTTCCTCGACCTCGAACCGGTCGAACAGCGGCTGTATCTGTTCCTGATCTCTCAGCCGAACCTGAACCACGCCGGGCTGCTGGACCTCACTCTGCGCCGCTGGGCACGCAAGGCGCGAGGCCTTACCTCGGCCGACCTCGAAAAGCTCCTCCAGACACTGGACTTTCGCCGGTTCATCGTCATGGACGAGGACACCGAGGAGCTCCTGATCCGCTCGTTCATCCGCAACGACGGCGTCTGGCGGATGCCGAAGGTGATGGGCGCCGCAGTATCTGGCGCCCTCGAGATCTCCTCGAAGCGGCTGCAGCAGGCGGTGCTCGCCGAGATGGACCGCATCCCGCTCGACGAGCTGAGCGACGAGCCGACCAAGACCCGCACCGGTCCCGGGCCCTCCAACCGACAGCAGGTACGCGATCACATCCAGACCCTTCGCAATGCCTTCGCCGGGCCTCCCGCATCCCCCTCGGAAGGGGGATCGGGAACCCCCTCTGCACCCCCCTCGGGAACCCCCTCCGATACCCCTACCGAAGGGGGTCCGAGAGCCTCTACGCGCGGGCGCGCGCCCGCATCACCCGCGCATTCCCCTGCCCCTGCCCCTACCCCTGCCCCTAACCCCAGCCCCCTAGAAGACATGTGGGGGGCTGAGGAGCCGGACCTCTTGCCGTCCGACGGGGATGGACTCTCCGAGGCGGCAGAGCCGCTCGGCGCGACGATCACTGAACTCCGGACCGACGTCGAGCAGGCCTGCTCGCTGCTCGCCGATCTGATCGAAGAAAACGGCTCCCGTCGTCCAGCCGTCACGAGGGAGTGGCGAGACGCGGCCCGCCTTCTGATCGACAAGGACGCCGTTCCGTTCGAAGACGTCCTGGGGGCCATCCGCTGGTCTCAGGCCAATGACTTCTGGCGAGCGAACGTCCTCTCGATGCCGAAGCTCCGCAAGCAGTACGACACCTTGCGCCTCCAGGCGAAGCGAGGCCGCGTCCAAGCCGGCCCGGCCACCACCCCCCGCCACATGACCAACGAGGAGATCGAAGATGCATCCCACTTCGCCTGACGACAGCCCGATGGACTCCTGGCGCAACGAGCGCCGAGACCAAGCCGTCGCCGCCTTCCAGGACCGCATCCCCGCCCTGTACGCCACCGAGATCGACCTGTACGCCGACGTCGAGGCGTGGGCCGACTGCGAGCCGGAGGCGCCGACAAGCCTCTTCGTCTGGGGTCCGCTCGGGGTGGGCAAGACGCACACGGCATGGCGGGCCGCCCGTCGTTGGGTTGCTGCGCAGTTCGCCGGCGACTATCGCGGGACACCGGTCGTGCAGACCTGGCGCTCGACCGCGCTCTTCGACGCGCTCCGCCCCGACAGTGAGGGCGGCACCCCGAAGAAGCTGATGCGGGACCTGCAGACCGCGAGCCTGCTCTACATCGACGATCTGGCCGCCGCCCGAGTCTCCCCGTCCGGCTGGACCCAGGAACGGCTGTACGAGATCTTCGACGAGCGATACGTGAACCGGCTGCCCGTCCTGGTCACCAGCGACGTCAAGCCCAATCAGATCAGCCACATCGTCGGCGAGCGGGTCACCTCGCGGGCTGCGGAGATCTTCCGCGGCGGCGTCGTCCACCTCGCCGGCAGCGACCGCCGCCAGGGCGGTGCCGCGTGAGCAGCGACCTGTGGGACGCCCCCGTCGACGAGCCCGGCGCCGACGTCGCGGTTCCGCACGGCGACATCGACGCCGAGATGATCCTCGCCGCGACCGCCATGGCCCGCCCGGACGTTGTCGACGAACTCGCCATGCAGGGCTTCGACCCGGCCGACTTCACCAGGGACCAGTACCGCTGGGTCTGGTACGCCGTCGAGGAACTCCGCGCCAGCTTCAAGGGCGGCGACATCCGGTACATCGCCGTCGACCGCAAGCTTCAAGCGTGGCGGGCCGAGGGCCGCATCCCTACCGTGCCGCTCAACCAGGACGAACTCGGCGAGCTGTACGCCCACGCCCAGCACGGATCCGCCGACTGGTACGCCGCCCGGATCACCGAGAAGGCCGTCGCCTCCCGCCTCGCCATGGTCGGAGCGGACGCCGGCGCACGAGCCCGCTCGGCAACCTTCAACGCCGACGACGACGTCGCCGCGATCCAGTCCGCCCTCGACGACGTCGTCCGGACCGGCGCCCAGGACGAGACCCGTCTCGTCGGAACCCTCCTCGAGGAAGTCCTCACCGACGCCACCACCCCGCCCACCAACGACGACCGAATCCCGACCGGATTCATGGACCTCGACAGCCTGCTCTCCGGCGGATTCGCGCCCGGCCAGCTGATCGTGATCGGCGCCCGGCCGGCCATGGGCAAGACGACCGCCGCTCTCGGGTTCGCCAGGGCTGCCGCGATCCAGCACGGCATCCCGACGCTCTTCGAGTCCCTCGAGATGAGCGCCAACGAGCTCGGCCGCAGCATCGTCTCCGCCGAGGCCCGCGTGGCTCTGCATCACATGAAGCTTGGCGTGGCCACCGACGACGACATCCAGCGCATGGCCCGCCACGCCCCTGCCGTCTCTGCCGCCCCGCTGTACATCAACGATGGAGCGACCCTCTCGATGCCGATGCTGCGGGCCCGCGTCCGGAACCTGGTCCGCACGGCCGGCCTGCGGCTCGTCATCGTGGACTACCTGCAGCTGATGCAGGCGCCCAAGGCCGAGTCCCGTCAGATCGCCGTCTCCGAGATGTCCCGCCAGCTGAAGCTCCTGGCCAAGGAGTTCCAGATCACCGTGGTCGTCCTGGCCCAGCTGAACCGCGGGCCCGAGCAGCGACAAGAGAAAGTCCCGCAGGTCTCCGACCTTCGCGAGTCCGGGGCGATCGAGCAGGACGCCGACATCGTGATCCTGCTCCACCGCCCCGACGCCTACGAGAAGGAATCCCCGCGGGCCGGCGAGGCGGACTTCATCGTCGGCAAGCACCGCGGCGGGGCCACGTCCACCATCACCACCGCGTTCCAGGGCCACTATGGCCGTTTTGTTGACATGGCGAACACATGACCGACCTGACGCCCGAGGACATCGCAGCCGCCCGCGAAGAAGGCGATCTCGTCGCCCTGCTGCTGATGGCCGCCGGCCTCACCCCGGCCGTCCCGAAGCAGCGGACGACAGCCCCCGCACCGGAGACCGTCCACGTCGCCCACCCCGGTGCCTGGCCCACCGGAGCCAGCCGCCCCACACCGGTCGCTCCGCCGTCCGGCCCGCAGATCGACGCGGCCCTTACCGACTACCGCCGCTGGCTCCTCGCCGACCGACCCGCCGCAAGCACCAAATGCCCCTGCCCCGGATGCACGCCTGGAGGAACCGCATGAGCGCGAAGGACACCGACAGCTGCCCCAACTGCCTCGAGCGGGACATAGCCCCCGCCATCATTCGCCGCCGCGGTCAACGCACCCGCTACGGCTACGAGTGCCCCCGGTGCTCCCAGCAGTGGATTACCGAGCGGATCGACTCCGCCTACGCCGACCACCAGGAAGCCGCATGGCCACCGCACCCGGCACCCCATGCCACCACGACGGCGTGCAGTGCCCCGTCCACGACGCCCGCTACACCGAAGCGAAAGGAGATGGCCGCATGAGCGACTACCCGCCCGCCGACGATCGCCTCAAGCACCTCCTCGCCCAGGAGATCAACCTCAGCGTCGACACCTGGAAGCTGGCCTTCTGGATCGCTGACGGCATCGTGAAGGACCCCGCCATCCGGGCCGAGCTGGAACGCATCGCGGCGGCCCACGGCAAGGGGCAGCCCTGCGGAGACCGTCACTGCGAAGCCTGCTTCGCCAACGCCCACGCCGAGGCCGAGCAGCCTCCCCAGGCCAGCCACAGCAAGTGGCGCGTCGAGACCCTGGACCCGATCGCCAACGAATGGGCGCCCAGCTCGGCACTGCCCAGCCTCGAGGCGGCCCGCCAGCGGCTGGCACAGGCCCAGCAGATCGCCCCGAAGTGGCGCGACGACAAGACGCCCGTTGCTCGGCGGATCGTCCGGGAGACGGTCACCTACGCCGTCGAGGCCGAGGGGTGAGCGCCTGGACTCCCGCCCAGCAGGCCCACCGCCGAGCCGAACTCGCCGCCGCCCGCCGACCCGCGTCATCCGCCTGGAGCCGCGACGAGCAGCACCAACACCACACCGCCCTCGAGGAAGCCCTCGACGGCACCGAATGGCACCAGCCCATCCCCGCCCGCCGACAGGCATCACGCCGACCCCGAAAGGCCACGACATGACCGAGCAGCACGAGCCCATCACCGTCTACAGCGGCGCCATCCGCTGCGTCGAACGCGACTGCGCGGAGTACCTCACCGCCGACGGCTACGACAACGAAGCCGTCGAGAACTGCTCGCACCTCACGCCCCGGCAGGTCTGCAAGGAGTGCTCGCCCTACGACGACGACGCCGGGTTCATCATCACCGCCGTCGCCTGGCCCTGCCCTACGGCCGTCGACCTCGGCATCGCACCGCGTGACGGCGAGGCTGCCTGATGCCTCAGCAGACCCCCGTCCCCGCCGTCGATCAGATCTGGCAGGACAACGACTCCCGCGGCTACGGCAGGAAGGTTCGCATCGTCGAGATCACCGGCACGCACGCCGTCGTCGAACTCGTCACACCGCGCGGAGTCAGCCACGCCCAGGCCAAGCCCGGCCGCCGGACCCGGATCCGCCTCGACCGCTTCCGGCCCATCAGCACCGGCTACCGGTACGTCGGCGCCACCCCCGAGGCCCGAAAGGACGCCACATGACCCTCCCCACGCCTGTCGCCGACTTCCAGGCCGCCGCCGACGTACTCCGCGAGGAAGCCTTCCGGCCCGGCGTCACGACCGTGACTCTCCCCGCGGCAGTGGTCAACGCGTTCGCCAACTGGCTGGACGACGCCGGCGCCAGCGCCGAGGAGTTGGGCGCCCCCGACCCCATCGCGCTCATCGCCGCCATGCAGGTCCTCTACCCGGACCGCAACCTCAGCGGCTGGCAGCCCACCGACGACCACGACGCCCGCCCCACCCCGTGACGCAGACGGCTGGCCCCCTCGTCGCAACCGAGGGGGCCAGCCACCCCGAAGCATCCCACCATCCCGAGGAGCCCGTGATGCACAAGCCCATCCCGTTCTACGCCGAGGCCGGCACCAGCGGCTGCCCCCACGGCACTGACGGCGACCACCCCCGGCACGCGCCCGGCGGCGAGATCTGGATCTGCCTCGACACGCCTGCCGGTGACGGCTGCGACACCCACACCGACGACTACGGCTACGGCGTCCTGTGGGCCGACTGCCTCGACGGGGCCGAGTCATGACCGCCCGTCCTGTCCTGACCCGCCGGCAGCGGGAGGTTCTGCTGCTGGCAGCGAACGGGAACACGAACGCGGCGATAGCGCACTGGCTGGGGGTCACTTCGAACTCGGTCGCCGAGGTTCTGGTCGCCGCGTACCGGCGTCTCGGTGCGGCCGACCGGGCCCAGGCCGTGGCGGTAGCGCTGCGGCTGGGGGTGCTCGACATGGGCGACATCGCCATCCCGGAGATCCTGCGGCGCCAGGAGGCTGCTTAGTTACCCGCACGTCAAGTCCCTGAGCGGTTCGACCCCCGCCTAGGTCTCCGACTCCAACTTCCCGCCCCCAGGCCGCCAGATGCGGCACCCAACAGCGAGACGAGGCAACAATGACCCACCCCGAGAACCCCACCCGTCCGGCCGGTGCAGCCGCCTGCTCCTGCGGCGCCTGGTGGACCGGCATCAGCCGCAGCCACTGCGCCGCCGACGGATGCCACCGCACCTTCTCCGGCGAGACCGCCGCCGACCGCCACCGGGACCGGACCGCGGCCCTCGAGGCGACGCCGTGACCGTCCAGCCCGGCGGCAGGGGTAACCCCTACGCCTCACTCCGTACCGAGGAAGACCTCTGGCGGCCCGGCTGGGAGGCGGAACCCTGCGACACCGCCGAACCCGAGTCGACCGACCAGCCGCGCGCCTACCGGAAGACGATCACCGTCGGCAGCGTCGACGACTACGAACCCCAGGAGCAGCGATGACCCCCGACCAGCTTCGTGCCGCGATAGCCGCCGACTGCCCCCACCGCCTGGCCGACTACGACCGCCATCTCGACGCCTTCAAGGTCCGCGGCTGGCAGCCCGGCCCGGCCTTCATCCAGTTGTGGCGCGAGGAGCACGCCGCCAGCCAGGCCGGCGTCGACGCCGAGCTCGAGGCCAGCCAGCGGCGGGCGGTCCGCATCCAGCAGCTCCTCGACGAGCAGCGCGACCGCTCCCGCAAGGACGCCGCCGCCAGCCGCGAATCCGAACGGCAGCTCCAGCAGCAGATCGACCGGCAGGCCAAAGAGATCGACCGACTGCGGGACGAGCTCGCCGACCTTCACGCAGGCGAGGAAGAACCCGCCGGTGCCTACGCCAACCTGTCGCCCGCCGAATGGCTGTGGACGTGGACTCACGCCACCGCAGCGGAGCGCCTCGAGCGGGCCGCCCAGATCATCGACGCAGGCATGCGGGCCGGGACCTGCTTTCGGATGGCGCACGAGAAGACCATCCAGCGACTCCGGGCCGAACTCGGACGGCCAGCCGAGCAGTCGCTCTTCAGGCCGGAACATGAGGATGGAACTCCGTATCGCTACAACGAGATGGCCGCCGAAGGCTGGGACTACTGCGACGGATGCCGCACCTGGATCCGCGGCCACACCGCCGATGAGCCGCACGTCTGCGGATCACCCATCCACGCCATCGCCGTGGATGCCCCCGATGCCTGACCTCCACGACTGGATCAGCCAGCAGATCGACGCCGTCGAGGGGCGCGCCCAGCGAGCAGAGGCCGCGGACCCGAGCCCCTGGCGGGCGGAACACGACGAAGCGGCATGTACCGACGGGCGCGGCCACGCTCACGGGGCCGGCATGGTATTCGCCAGCGACGGAATTCCACTCTGGGACTGCGAAGGCGCCGACATGCTCTGCATGACCGCCCCGACCGGCATTCACGTCGCCGCCAACGACCCGGCCGCCGTCCTCCGCCGCTGCGCCGCAGACCGACGGATCCTCGAGATCCACAGCTACGCCGGCGGCGACAGCTGGGACCAGTACGCCTGCCGCGGCTGCGGCTCAGACGACACCGGCTACCTCATCGACCACACCGACGACTGCGAAACCCTGCTCGCCCTCGCCGAGGGGTACGGGCTCACGGACGGCGAGCGAGCTGCCCTCGACCGACCCGAGCCGGAACGGCCAGTCAACCTCTACAAGAGCTGGGCCGACCAGATGGACGCCTACTTCCGCCGCCTCGATGACCTCATACGGCCGACGAACCCCACCTCCGCCGTCCCCGCCGCACTCCGCGGACCCAACTGGAAGGCCCGGCCGTGACTGCCAGACGTTTTGTCGCCCGCTGCACCGCCGTCACGGCCCTCCTCGCTCTCGCCGTCGGCGTCTCCGTCGGCGCCTACCACGACTCGGGCGGCGGATGGCTCGCCGTCGCGGCCGTCTGGATCAGCCTCGCCATCCTCATGACCGTCGCCACCGCCATCGCCTGGGGCCTCGACAACTGGAACGCCCGCTAGCCCGCTTGAGACCCGCCCGTATCGCCCGCACAAGGAGCACAGCCGTGATGGAGACCCCGCAGTCCTGGCCCTGCACCCTCTGCTACAAGCCCGCCCGCGACACCGTCCACGCCAGCTGCCGGCAGCACGTCTACGAAGACCTCGCCGAACTCCCCGCCCTCTACCGGCAGCTCGGCGACGCCCTCGAGCCCGGCCGCCGCGGAGACCAGAGCCGCGGCGGCACGCGCACCGCACCCCTCCCGTGCAACCTCGACGCCCTCGATCTCCGGGCACGCGGCGGCCTGCAGGGCATCCTCACCAGCTGGGAAGACGACATTCGCGACACCCTCGACTGGGAGCTGCGGCCCTTCCGCGGCAGCGTCGAGCAGGACGTCGCCGGATCCGCCGCCTTCCTCCAGACCCAGCTCGCCTGGATCTGCGACAGTCACGGCGCGGCCAAGGAGTTCGCGGACGAGATCCGGCAGATAGCTGGCCAGGCGCGACGGCTGATCACCGGCGACCGGCCGGCTCGCCGCATCGGCGTCGCCTGCCCCTGCGGCACCATCCTCCGCGTCACGCTGGACACGCCAGGGGCGAGGTGCCCCGGATGCGAGACGCAGTACGGGCACGCCGAAGTGCTGCGGTTGCCCATGGCGGAACGAAGCGCGGCATGAGCAAGCCCCGTCGCCGAGAGGCGGCGGGGCATATGCATGACCCTCTGACCTGCGCTTAACTGTACGAGCTACGCTTCTACAGATAAGCCGTCCGGGAGGAGAGCTGTGCCGAGAGCACCAAAGGGGCAGCCGCCTCGCTACAAGCAGATCGCCGACGACCTACGCGACAAGATCGAGAGCGGGGCCTACGCGCCCGGAGTCAAGCTTCCATCCGAAGCCCAACTCATGATCGAGTACGACGCGGCTCGCCTCACCATCCGCAGCGCTATCGGCATCCTCGCCACCGAAGGCCTCACCGAAGCCCGCCACGGCAAAGGCGTCTACGTCCTCGCCGGCCAGTGGCAGCCCATCGTCCGCAACGCGCTCAAGCGGCTGTCCGCAGAGCAGTGGGGGCAGGGCAAGTCGATGTGGGACGTCGACATCGACGACCGCAAGCTTGAGCCCACCGACGTGCGGATGGAGCACCTACCTGTCGGTGAGGATCCGGATGCGGCGCGCGCGCTCGGTGTCGAGCGGGGCGAGTTGATCGTGACGCGCACCCGCCGCTACCTAGTCGACCGGGTGCCTGTCATGCGGGCGACCTCCTTCATTCCCGAAGACCTGGCCCGCGGTACGGCGATCACTCGAACTGATACCGGTCCGGGAGGTATTTACGCTCGGCTCGCCGAAGGTGGCCATGGCCCGGTTCGCTTCCGAGAGGAGGTCCGGTGTCGGATGCCGCGAGCCGACGAGATGGCCGACCTGTCGATCGCGGCCACGGCTCCGGTTGTCGAGCTCACCCGGTACGCCTACGACGCGCGCGACCGGGTCGTCGAAGTGAACCGAATGATTCTGGACGCGTCTCGATACCTACTGGTGTACGACTTCCCTGCCTGACCTGCGCACCCATTGCCCCCGCCTACGGCGAATTCAAGGGGTCGTGGCAACACCGCTGGTCATGCGGCTGTTGTGAGGAGCTTAGCGAGGCGCTCGGCTGGGGTTTCCCAGTCGAGCGTCT